>JAQTXT010000009.1 GCA_028688645.1 Rickettsiales bacterium | reverse complement strand
TTCATTCCATTCTCTGTAAACTGTCAAACAGGCATCGACTAATTTGTCTATATTTCTGCTATATAAAGCGGAAATTGGAATAATTGGGCAACCCTTTACAAGTGGAGCTTTTTGTTCAATAGTAAAAATTGCATCATTCATAAACTTATGTTTTTTATCTTCTGAAATTGTATCCCACTTATTTAATGCAAAAACTATTCCTCTGCCTTCTTCAACTATTGAATTTGCTATCATTAAATCTTGAACATCAAATGGTGCTGTCGAGTCTATCATCATAATAACAATTTGTGCAAATCTAACTGCTCTAAAACTATCTTCAACAGCAAATTTTTCAAGCTCACTTTCAATGTTATGTTTTTTTCTGATTCCTGCAGTATCAATTAATTTTATATCTTTATCTTTGTATTTCCATTTAATAGCTATTGCATCTCTCGTAATACCAGCTTCGCTTCCTGTAATAACTCTTTCATCTTTTAACAAACTATTAATCAGCGTTGATTTTCCAGCATTTGGTCTACCAACTATTGCAATAGTAATTTCTCTATCGTCATTTTCTTCTTTTATCTTATCTTGTTTAGTTTTTCTTTTTTTCTTTTCTTCCGTATCTAAATTAACTTTATCTTCAATACCGTTAACTTCCTTATATTCTTTTTGATATTTGTCATAAAAAGGTTCAATAGCGTCATATAACAAATTAAAACCATTATTATGCTCTGCGGAAATTGGTATAGGTTCTCCAAATCCAAGCCTATAAAAATCACTATCAAATGTATAATTACAACTTTTTTCAAATTCGCACTTGTTAGCAATTAAAACTGTTGGTATTTCTTTTTTTCTTAACCAATTTGCAAAATATTTATCTGTTGATTGAATTCCAGCTCTTGCATCGACCATAAATAAACATAAATCAGCATTAAAAACTGCTATTTCTGTTTGCTTAACCATTCTATTTTCTAGTTGTTCGTTTGTAAGATTATATTCAAGTCCAGCTGTATCAACAACCTCAAACTCCATTTCCCCTAGACTTCCTCTCTCAATTTTTCTATCTCTTGTAACACCAGCAAAGTCATTAACTATTGCTATTTTTCTACCAACAAGTTTATTAAATAAACTTGATTTACCTACATTTGGTCTACCAATTATCGCTATTGTGAATGGCATTTTTTTCCTTTTTTGTTAACTTGAGTTTACAGTAGTTTAAAACAAATTCAACTTGTTTTTATAATTTTATCACAAGTTGACACAATTTTTTCTTAAAAACTGTTAAATATTCAAATTCTGTTGCACAATTTTTATAAGCTTTTCTCATATTTTCTATATTTAAAAAATTTCCATTAGTGATAAAAACATTTCCATCAAGTGGTAGACCATCATCTATTTTTCTATCTATAATATAAGCTTGATATGGCGTTAAATTATTTTTTGTTTCAATTTCATTATTTTTGTTAATTCCGTTTATACATATGTGAAAAAAGTTGCTATCTCCATCAGTAAAAACAAGAATTCCACTGTTTAAAAATTTTATATAAGGAAAAATTTTATCTGTTTTTTTTGTCATAAAACCAGATTTATATAAATGTAACCAAAAATTTAAAATTTCAGCATTTAGGCGTATGTTCTCTTTATAGTTATGAACTTGTTGTTCTTTATCTTCAATAAGTCCATTTTCATTTCCATCTGTATTATTTACAGATAAATCAAAAATTTGTGTCTTTTTTAAATCGCCTGGTAAAAATCCATACTTTCTATCAAAGTTACTAATAGATGTTCTATAAGATTGAATATCAGAAATTAAATGATTTATTTCATCTCTGTTTCTAAACATTTCTATATGTATAACAAAGCCCAAGATTAGCCCGAAGACTATAACTATGATGAATAACTCTGTTATAGAAAAATCTTTTTTTGTATTTTTTTTCATTTCTTCAATCTCAAATTTTGATTGGGAATATTTAACCTATATAAGTTTGTTTTTTCCTCTGCGTTTTTGAAATTAATTAAATCTCCTCCTATCAATCTAACAGTTGGTAGAGATTTTACTCTGTCTGGATTAATTCTATTATTGTTATAGATAACTCCATAATGTAAGTGAGGTCCTGTAGATCTACCAGTAGTTCCAACATAAGCTATAACTTGCCCCTGTCTAACTTTTACACCTGGTCTTATTCCTGGAGCAATTTTACTTGCATGAGCATATTCTGTTTCATAACCATTTGTGTGTCTGACTCTAATATAATTTCCCCATGTACTCCAAAATTGAGCTTTTACAATAGTCCCAGCACCTGCTGTAAAAATCGGAGTTCCAACTGGTGCTGCGAAATCTTTTCCCATATGCATTTTTGAGTACCCTAGAATTGGATGTTTCCTCATACCAAAACCTGATGAAATTCTTGCTCCATTAACTGGAGTTTTTAACAATGATTTTTGAACGCTTTGTCCATTTTTGTCGTAATAATTATTGCCAAATTTATATATTTCGAATTCTTTATTCTGATTGTTTATATTAGCATATAAAATATCTCCATCTTTTACTTTTTTCCCATCATCTGTATAGTAACTTTCAAACAAAATTTCAAAAGTATCACCCTCTCTTAAATCTCGCTGGAAATCTATATCAAAGCTGAAAAATTTAATAAAATCTAACATTATATTAGCTGGAACACCCGCTTCAACTCCGTCGCTAAATAAACTTTCTTTTATTGTAACTTTATATTTTAAATAACTTTTATTTAAGGTAATACTGTTGTTTCTTGCTTCATAATTTTCTCCAACCAAGCTAACGACAACTTCTTTTTCTTTGTCATCTGGTGTTAATTTTAATTCTTCTAAAACAACTTTTTCTTCAATTTGCCCATCTTTATTTTGACTAACTAGTATTCTGTATTTTAAATCTATTACTTGACCAGCTTTTAATTGATAAACATTATAAACTTTTTTTAAAGAATTTAAAACTTTAAATGCTTCGTTATTTGAAATTCCGACATTTTGAGTTAAAACATTTAATAAATTATCCCCACTTTTAATTTTATATTTTAAAATTTCATAATCATCTATATTTATAGTATTATTTGGATATGGAATCACAATTTTAAGAGGAGGAATATCTATATTTTCATTATTATTTTCATCACTAATATTGATTTTAAAAATAATATATGAAATTCCAAATAAAAAAATCAAAAACAGAGAAATGACTGTAAAAAATAACTTTTTTTTAAAACCCTCTTCATTAAAATCTGAATTATCAAAATTTCTGATTGTATCTTTTTTTGATAATAGATTTATCTTAATTAATCTACCTTTAAGGATGTAATATATTTTTATAACTTTATCTAATATTTTCATTTTTTTAAAAAATCACTTGCATATACTAAAAATATAGTGTACACTAAATGTATACCTATATGTTAATATTATAACACATGGAATTTTATTAATTCAAGTATTTATTACAACATGAAAAAAGCGATAGAATTTAAGGTTGGCGATCGTTGTGTTTATAGAACTCACGGCGTTGCTATGGTAAAAGAAATCCAAACTTTAGAGTTGAAGGATTTTAAAAGTAAGTGTTTGATTTTGTTTCTAGAAAGAGAAAAAATGACATTGACCGTTCCAGAAAATAAAATAGAAAGTATGGGAGTGAGAAGGCTATCTACTAAGGCTGAGATGGAAGAAGTATTTGCTATTTTAAGTAATGGTATTAAAAAAATCAAAGGCATGTGGAGTAGAAGAGCTAAAGAGTATGAAGAAAAAATTAACTCTGGAGATATTTTCTCGACTGCTGAAGTCATTAGAGATTTAACTAGAGATGTAGAAGAAGCTGACAGATCTTTCAGTGAAAGAATGATCTATGAAACTGCTGTTTATAGATTAGCTTCTGAATATGCGACCATAGAAAGTATTACACTACAAGAGGCTGTAGATAAAATAATAGAAGTGTCTAAGCAAAGAGTAAAGTTTACTGATATGCAACAGTGTAAGCTTGAAGAAGTTGTAGAAGCATAGTTTTTATAAGTATTTGAAAATTAAACATATTTTGTAAATAGCGTTTATATTATTTATAGGGTATGTTTTTATAAGCTATTACAAGTATTTATTTATACCATTTTGGCTATATAGATAAATGAGTGCAAAATGGTATAAATTAATAATTATTCGTGCAGGTAATAGGGATTTATATTAATCTTATCGATCAGTCGGTCTAATCTCTGTAGCTTTTTAGTTTCATTATATTTAACTCTACTAGTTTTAAGCATATAATCAATTGCACATCTCGCAATTTAACCATATCGGGTCTGTTTTTCCAGTCTGTTATTAATAATGTAAAGAATAATTTCCTTCTTTACTTCAAAAAGTTTTGAATCAATTAATTGATTTTCCTCTGATTTCTTTTGGAATTCTTCTTTCTCCAAAATATTTACTTTTTTGATTAAATCGTTTTTTATCAGTTCTTTCATTTTTTACCTCTCTTTTAATTAACAAAAATCAAACTTAAAAAAGTGCGGAGGTTCAAAAAACTGACTAAATCAGCCATTACAACTTTTTAAGCTATAAAATAGCCTATTATAACTGTAAGCCTCCGTTATACTTACAAAGTCGTAAAATACAATAAATGCCTATAGAATATACAGTTAATTTGGTTTTGTTTTTGATGCTATCACCTTTGCCTATAGGTAATTTAAGTGTTAAGAAATAAAAATTATTTTGTAATAATTATAAATAACTATATTATAAAAAAATAATGATTAATTCCTACTTTTATATTAAATTCTATAAATTCAAACGCATATGACCTTTTATATTAAAACTTGAAAAATATTTTTTATAATCTATATTAAAGCTTAGGTTAAAAGTAAAAAAATATATGAATTCATTATTGTTATTCTTTCTAATTGAATTATTTCCTTATTTATGCGGTTCAATTCCTTTTGGTTTATTAGTTTCAAAATTAGTCAATAATATAGATATTAGAGAGCATGGTTCTCATAATATTGGTTCTACAAATGTAGCTAGGACTTTAGGCAAAAAATGGGGAGCTTTGGTTTTATTATTAGATGGACTAAAAGCTGTTATTCCTTTGATTTTAGTAAAATATGTATATAATGGTTGTGAAGCAGCTATGGCAATTACTGCTTGTATGGTGATAATTGGACACATCTTTCCAGTTTGGTTGAAATTTAAGGGTGGAAAAGGTATAGCTTGTTTATTGTTCTCATTATTTGTTCTTGATTATAGATTGGGATTTGTATTTTTACTATCTTGGTTGTTAATATTTGCTATATTTAGAATTTCGGCTTTATCTGCTTTAAGTAGTGTGATTATAACATTGGTTTTTTCATTTTTTATATCAAAAGTCTACTTCTTTATGATGTTGTTTTTGACTTTGATAATTTTCTTTAAACATAAAGAAAATATAGAAAGGCTTATAAAAGGTGAAGAATTTGGATTTAATAATAAAAAATAGAGGTAATACAATATGGCTTGGTTTTTTGGTAAAGATAATGTTGGTGAAAAACAAGGTGCAACTAGGGCTTCTAAGGAAGGTACAACGGTTATTAAAAATAATAAAGTTATCACTTTGAAAGTTTTAAATAATAGTGAAGAATTAAAAAATGAAGATATAAATAACAATAATAAAGATTTTGGTATTCCTATCGATTTTGGAAGTCCAGTAAAGAAAAATAAATAATTTATTATTAGAATCAGTATGGATATACTAGATAATATCTTAGATTTAAAAGAAAGATTTGATATTTTCATCTTTGATGCTTACGGCGTATTTTGGGATGGGGCAGGTTTTTATGAAGGTAGTAGAGAGGCTATGGCAGAACTTGTTGCTGATGATAAAATCGTTTATATTTTATCAAATGCAGATAAATTAGGTGCTGATACTAGAAATAAGTACTTAGGATATGGTTTTGTTAAGGATACTCATTATAATGAAATAATAACATCTGGTGATGCTGTAAAAGATGCCTTGCTGAATGATGAGATCTATTTTATTAAAAATTTACAAGCTAGGAAAGTTTATCAATTTGGAAAACCCAATAAAGGCGTTTTTGAAGGTAGTGATTATGTTATGGTTGACAAACTCTCTGAAGCAGAGTTAATTTATCTTTCTGTTCCAAAGTTGAATGAGGAAGAGTATAATTCATTGAAAGACAAATACGGAGATTATTTGTTTGAATCAAAAATGTCTAAGGAAGGTGGGATACGAACATGGGAATCAACAAATATTGAAGTGTATTCTGAAAAAATAGATCTCTTTTTTAAAAGTGGATTGCCGATTTTGAATGCTAATCCCGATTATACAGCATTGACAGGAGTAAAAGGAAGTGATGCAAGAATATTTGCAATTAGGCAAGGAGCTATAGCTGAAGTATTAAGAAAGCTTGGTTCTGAAGTTATTGAGTATGGCAAACCATATGAAGACATTTTTAAATTTATATTTAAGATTATGAAAAACCACGATATCAATGTATCCGATAAGTCAAGAATTTGTATGGTTGGTGATACATTGAGAACCGATATTAAAGGCGCTAATAATGCAGGAATATGTCCTGTTCTTTGTGTTGAAACTGGTGTTACAGCTAGTGAGATTTCTAAAGGTAAAAAGTTAGAAGATTTAATTAAGGAAGAAGATGTCTTTGTGGATTATGCTATAAAAAGTGTTGGTAAAACTAACAATAAAAAATAAAGGTAAAAAAATTAAATCTTTATGTATATTTAAGGGATAAAATATAGGGATAAAGAAGGAAAGTAAGTATTTGTTTATTGATTTATTTTTTTATTTTATTATTATGTTAAGGATTAATAAAGTATGTAAATATGACTGAAAAAAAACTTGTAATAAAAAATATATTTTGGGATGTTGATGGCGTTTTAGCTAATTTAAATCATGCCTACTATTGTTTTATAAAAAATCATCCAAAATTTAAAGACGAATTTAAGAATATTGAATATAGGGATTTGCCAAAAGCTTTACCTATAGATACTATAAAATATGGTGCTATGGAATTATCTACACATCCAACATTAGGTAAGGATTTGGATTATGAATTTTGTCATAGTAATGATTATTATTTTGATAGACCTTTGTACTCTGGAACAGCTGAAATTCTTAAAGAATTTAACGATTTGGGATATACTCAAATAACTATGTCTGCTGGTTTTGATATAGCAAAGAAAAAAGAACTTCTTTCTAGAATATTGAAGGGATTGGATTTTATCAAAGTTGAAGCTGTTGAACATGATAAAGCTGGTATGCATGCTGGAAGTTCAAAAGAAGCTAAAATGCTTGAGATTTTAAAAAATCTTGGTTTAAAAGCTGAAGAAACTGTTCTTGTTGATGATAGAATTTATAATATTTATTCAGCAATAAAAGCTGGCGTTCATCCTGTTAGGTTTAGAAGTGAGTTTACTACGGATTCACCAGATGATTTAAAAAATGTTCCTGAAGTTGTGAACATTTATCAATTTAAGGAATGGTTATTAAATAATACAACTAGAGAATAGTAGATAATGACGATGTTGAAGTTTGGATTCGGCATCGATTCTTATATATTTGACTTTTTGCTGTAAATTTTTATCATATAAGAAGTTTATAAAAAATAACATAATATGAAAACTCTAAAAAAACCTCAAGTAATTATTTTTGACTGGGACAACACATTAGCTGAAAACAGAGATGTGGTTGTTGGTTCAATGAATAAAGTCCTTGCAAAATATGGTAAGGAAGAATGGGAGATAGCAAAGAAAAAATATAGAGATAACAATAAGTCTTTAAAAGAAAATTTTGTTAATTTTTTTGGTGAAAATGCTAAAAAGGCTTATGAAGAATATTTACAAGCATATTTAGAATTAAGAAATTTGTTAAAACCATTGCCGTTTTCTCAAGACTTATTGAGAAAATTAAATAAGAATAATCCAGAAATTAAATTAATTATTGTAAGTAATAAGGAAAGAAGTCTTCTTTTAATGGAAATTGAGGCTTTATATAGAGATATTAGTTTTTTTAAAATTATGGCAAATGGTGATAGTGAAAAGAATAAACCAGATGCTTCTCCAGTATTTAAAGCACTTGAAGGAACTGGAATTGAAGTTAATCCACGGAATGTGTGGATTATAGGAGATTCAAAACAAGATATTGATTGTGCTTATAATGCTGGTTGCCAAGCGATTTTGTATGGCGAAGGAAAGTTAGCGGAAGCTGAGTATTTTGAAGAAAAAAGAAATGCTAATCCAAGTATGAAAAACATAAAAAGTTTTGAAGAAATGATTGAATATTTTAATAAATAAGGAAAATGTTATGTCAAATGTAATTACTTTAATACCAACTAGAATGAAGTCGACTAGATTACCTAATAAGCCATTGGTTGATATTAATGGAAAAACACTTATTCAAAGGGTGTGTGAAAATGCAAAAAAATATATAGATGGTGATATATATGTTGCTGCTGGAGATCAAGAAATTATTGATGAATGTAAAAGGATTGGAGTTAAAGCTATATTAACTGACCCAAAATTACCATCTGGAACGGATAGAATTGCACAAGCATTGAAGGAAATTGATCCAACTGGTAAAAAATATGATATAGTTGTAAATTTTCAAGGTGATGGCTTGAATGTGGATCCAAGAGTTAATTTACCATTAATTGAAATGGTTGAGAAAGGCGATTGTGATATCGCTACTTGCGGTATGATTTTTAAAACAAAGGAAGCGTCTGATAATCCAACGAATGTAAAGATTGTTATGGGTTTAAGAGATGGAGAAAAAGAGGGTAGGGCGTTGTATTTTACAAGAGCCGCTAATTGTCCGTTTACTAGAGATGTTGATAAAATAAAAAATCAAGATTTATACCATCATATCGGTGTTTATGTTTATAAAGCGTCTTCTTTGCAGAAAATGGTTTCATTGTCTGTCGGTGTGCTTGAAGAAAGAGAATCACTTGAGCAATTAAGAGCCTTAGAAGCTGGAATGACTATAAGAGTTAGAATTATAACTCAAGAAGAAATGAAATTGGTTCAAGAAGCTCCTGCGGATGTTAACACACCAGAAGAATTGGAAGATGCTAGAAAGTATATTAAATAAATTCTAGCAATAGTTATTTAATCTTATAACCAATATAATACTATTTTTTGCGATGAGCAAAGTTGCACTTTACAATATTAGTTTTATTGGTATTGTAATTTGTTAAATATGTATCATTAGTTAAATAATGTACAATTAATTCCACTTTAAACTCATACTTATAAAATTATCAGCTAAACTTTAATTGTTATAAAGAATAAAGCCAAAATTCAATTCTTTGAATAATAGAATTATAAAATACTATCAATATTGAAGCAAATTAAAATTGAAAAGGTTATAACCGTGAAACATTTATTTTTCTAATTCTGTTTTCATAATCAATTTTTATATAATAAACATTATTATAATTAACTATATTTCTCTTCAAACTTTTTTGCAGAGTTTAATGCCGATTAGATGTTGATTTTACTTGCTACAACTTTTTATAATACCAATTATTGTTAATAAATGCTGAAATAATCGATTTGACAAGTGGTAAAAAATGGAATACAATACCGTCTGATTATTTTTATTAACTAAACTGAATTATATGAATATATACAATGGTTCATACGATATTTCTGTATCAAGCAGAAATATCAATTTTTTGATTGTTTTAAATTTGTTTGTAGGAGATTTATGTTGGATGTAGATTTTATAACTCCTTGTTGTTCACCTAAAAAAAAGAGATTAAGCGCTTCTTCGTCAACATTATTTTCAACTGAATTTGCAACTCCAAGACAACCTCAAGCTCAAAAAAGAACTTTATTGGACAGATTAGAATCTGGGGATCCACGTGAATTGTTTGATGCTGTTATGCCAGGAAGACCAGTTATAAGAAGTAAAGATAAAGATTCTGAAGCTGGAAGACCTAATTCTGCTTATTATAGAAAAATTTATACTAGTTGGTGCGGAGTAATTCCTGATTGTTTTGAAGTCCATCATATTGACATGAATCCACAAAATTGTGAAATACAAAATTTAGTAGCCATTCCATCTGATTTACATCATAAATTACATTCAATACAATATGCTCAAGAAACTATAATTTCTTGGATGAAAAATCCTAATTCTTATAAAAAATGTTTAAAAAGAACAAAACAATATATTTTAAGTAAAATTGAAGATTTGCCATATATTTTTCAACAATACCGAAACTGTCTTTTATCTAGAAATAAAATCTTAATAGAGCGACATCATTTACAATTGTCCCCAATTAGTGATATTAGTGAGATTGTTGATAGTTTATTTGTATTAAGGTCAGATAGAACGCCTTATGGACTTCGTTTAACGCCAAAATCAAAAAAACATATATCAAGATTGTCGATGCAAAAACCGACTAGTCCTATATCGCCGTTAATTACAACTTAAATAATATTCAACTCAATAGAATAATATTCAACTCAATAGGAAAAATTATATTTTTTCCTATTATATTAATAAATTTATTTTAGTTTTTTGTAAAAATTTACAACATTATCAACTTTGCAATATATAATTATCTATATTTAATTAATTATTCTTTACTTTTATTTAAAAATTTTTAGCATAAAATATATTATGAAGTTTAAAGGTGCCAAAATGCAAGAGAAGAAAATGGAAGATATAGTATCATTATGCAAGAAAAGGGGATTTATTTTTCCAAGTTCAAGTATATATGGCGGACTTCAAGGAGTTTATGATTTTGGACCTTTAGGTGTTGAGTTAAAAAAGAATTTAAGAGAAGCTTGGTGGAAAAGTATGGTTTATGAAAGAGACGATATTGAAGGACTTGATTCCGCAATATTAACTAATCCATTGATTTTAAGACATTCTGGACACGAAAATACTTTTACCGATCCACTAGTTGATTGCAAAAAATGCAAATGCAGAATGAGGGCTGATAAACTCAAAGAAGCTGGAAAATGCGATTATTGCGGTTCTAATGATTTAACTGAACCAAGAAATTTCAATTTAATGTTTAAAACAAATGTTGGACCTGTTGATGATGGTAGTAGTTTTGCATATTTAAGACCAGAAACAGCTCAAGGTATTTTCACAAATTTTAGAAATGTTTTAGACACAACATCAAGAACACTACCATTTGGTATTGCTCAAACTGGAAAAGCTTTTAGAAATGAAATTACTCCAAAGAATTTTTTATTCAGAGTTAGAGAATTTGAACAAATGGAAATGGAATTTTTTGTAGAGCCAGGAACTGACGAGGAATGGCACAAATACTGGTTAAATTCAAGAGTTCAATGGTGGTTACAACAAGGTTTAAATAAAGATAATTTAAAACTTCAAGCACAAACAAAAGAAGAATTAGCACACTATGCGAAAGCAACAACTGACATTCTATATAAATTTCCTCACGGATTTGACGAAATTGAAGGTGTAGCAAACAGACAAGATTTTGATTTAGCTTCTCACACTAAAAGTCAAGAAGAGTTCAAAATTAATGCTAAAGTTCCTGAAAACAAAGATTCAAACACAAAACTTAATTATTTAAAAGTTGACACTAAAGAAAGTTTTATACCTTTTGTAATTGAACCATCTGCAGGACTTGAAAGAGGACTATTAGCAATTTTAGTTGAAGCATACAATGTTGAAAAAGTTGGTGAGAACGAAAGAGTTGTAATGAAATTCAAAAAGCATTTAGCTCCAGTAAAAGTTGCAATTATACCTCTAGCAAAAAACAACGAAAAAATTGTTGCAAAATGCCATGAAATTAAGGAAATACTACATAAATTAGGTATTGGAAAAATCAGATACGAAGACACTGGAAATGTTGGAAAAGCCTACAGAAGAAATGACGAAATAGGAACTCCACTTTGCATCACTGTTGACTTTGAAACATTCGAAAAAGCTCCAGAAAGTGTAACTATCAGAGATAGAGATTCAATGGAACAGATCAGAATTAATATAGCTGATTTAAAAAATTATATTTCTGATTATTTTAATTAATTACAATTTGAAAAGGCACCGTTAGGTGCCTTTATGGAAAAATATTAAATAAAAAATGCCTCCGTTTTTCACGATCGCACTCCCCACCGTTAAAAATATAATATTTCATATCATAACACTCATACTAGGGTTGTTCGATATTTTATTTTTTTTAAAAAATTAAATATAAAATAATTATATATTTTAACTACTAAACATATTTCATTTTGCAAAGAAATATGTTCAGATTCTTTAAATTACTGCATCTTTTTACTTCACCAATTATCTTAAAATTTAAAACAACAACATCTTTTTTCTTTTTACTTCTTTCTTAATCGTTTACTATAGGTCTATTTTCCTCTTTTATTTCTTTTATCAATCTTCTTTTATTTGCAATATCTCTACCAATAGCGAACCACCATATAGTTAATATTGATAAAATAGTTAAAGAAAAATCTATAATTACAAAACTAAGCATAACAAACAAAAAACATTAATAAAAAAATCTTTTCTCAAAACAATCAACCCCTCTCCCTCAAAGGGCAAGGGAAAAAATTACTTATAGATAACAGAAACAAATACTTCTATTTCCAAACACTTTAAACAAACTATTTGGTCTATTTTCCTCTGCTGTCAAATCTTCTGGAATATTTTCTCTAATTTTTGGATCCAATATAAATGATATTACATCGCTTACTACAGCTAACTCCAAACTATCATTTGATATTTCCACAAGTCCTTTTCTATATAAATTTTCTATAATTTCTACTTCACTTAATAAGTTTATTATGCCTCTATTATGACGAACCGCTATATCTAATATTTTATATTCTTTTTCATCCAAATACATTTCTTTCATGATACCGCTATCATTGTCAGTTACAGAAAGATAATAGTTGTTATCCTGATTAATTTTATTTATATTATAAGAACTACAGTTCACATTTGAAACATTTATTACCACAATTTTAAAGATACATTGTTGATTTTTTAAGTAAAACAAATTAAATTCATTAATAAAAATTATTTATGCAAAAAGTGTATTGTTATGAAAAAAGACAAAAATAATGGGTCTAGCAATAATGAACTCAGGAAGTTAAATGAAGAAAAACTTAATAAATTATTTGTTGGCAATGTAATAGCTCAGTTAAAAGGATTTTGTGCTACTGTGGAATATAATAATAATATGACAGAAGCAGCAGATAACACATATTCAACCGAAGCAACGATTTCAAGACAAGTAAAAGCTTTGGAAGATCAACTTGGAATAAAACTTTTTAAAAAAATTGGTAAGAATTTACAATTAACCCCAGATGGTGAAAGATTATATAGATTGGGTCTACCAAAATTAAAATCAATGCAAGCTCTTTTTATGGAATTTCAAAACGAGAAGAAAAATGATGAAGAAAAGGTTATAAATATAGCAGCACATCATGTTTTATTATCTCATGTTTTACCGAAATACATAAAAGAATTTAGAAAAAGATGTCCAGAAGTAAGAATTTGGTTGCATAATATAAATAGAGACGAAGCATTGGAAAAGATGAGAAATTATGAAGTTGATTTTGCAATTTACCCTTATGATGAAGTTCCAGTTGAGTTTGTAAATAAAATTTTATTTGCATTCAAACCATATCTAATGATAAATAAAAATAATCCTTTAGCAAAAAAGAAAGATAAAGATATAACATTTGAGGATTTGTTAGCTAAAAATAATTTAAACTTAGGGAAAAATATGACTATGCCAATAATGAAAGATATTATTAAATTAAAAAATTTAAAAACAAATATAAATCTTATTAACGGTTCTTGGGAAATTCTAAAAGGATTGATAAAGGAAGATTTAGGAACAACAGGTGTTACATCATTATATGTTGATAAAAATGATAAAGACCTGATTTTTAAAAGTGCCTCGCATATTTTCCCTAATACAGAATATAAACTTGTATTTTTGGTAAAAAAGCACATGAATGTTTTTGTCAAAACTTTTTTAGAAGTATTGAATAAAAAGTTTAATTAAAAGTTAAAAATTTATTTTTATGGATTGCGGATGAAGTATTTCTAAATTCGCTTTGCTCATTAATAAATACTAGCTCCGTAATGATATACTGCTAGTGATTTTGTCATTGCGGAGCTGGATTTTCTTAGTGAGGAACGAACTTAGAAAATCCTCATCCGCAATCCATAATTATATATATTTATTAAATATATATTTAACATCTTCAGGAGTTATTATATTTTTAATTTTAGTCCGAAATTTTCTTGTATCTTCTTTTGTCGGATATCCATAATAAAAAAACTTCCCTTCTTGTTTAATTAAATTTATTTTATTACCATTTTTAATTTTTTTAAGAAAATCCAATACTATTGGCGTTATATTGTTAAACATATTAATATTGTTGAATACATAAGAGCCGTTAAAATCTATTAATATCTTTGAAACAGCAAAAACATCACCAGCATCTATATCTTCAGATAAATCTATTTTGTGCAAAGAACAACCAATATATTTTTCTCCGTTATTTATCGCCCGTATTAAGCAATAAGCCCCTCTATACTTTGGTAAAATTCCAGAATGTATATTATAAATTCCATATTTTGAAATACTAATTATATTGTCTTTAAAAATTGTTCTAAATCTTACAGAAATTATTATATCTAAATTAAGTTCTTTTATTAAATTTTCCTGAGTATTAATATTAATAAATCTAAATAATTCTATATTTTTTAAATTACCTAATTGGTTATATGTCAAATATTTTTGTTTTACATTTAATCTTTCTACAAATGGATAAAATATCTCATTAACAAGGGTATGCTCATAATAAACAATATCTCTAATAAAATCACTATCAGCTTTCCCAACATTTTCATCAATCAAAATAGCTATTTCATCATTTGGAAAAGCCAAGTGAATTTCATTTATTAAAAAATTGCTAATGAAGTCTCCGCTTGTTGCTATTCCAATTTTCATATATATATAAAGTAATAATTATAAAAAATTATCTATTCTTTTTTCTATAATTCTCAATTGCTTTTGCGATAGCTTCTTCTGCCATTACTGAGCAATGAATTTTTAGTTTTGGTAATTCTAATTCTTCTACTAGTTCTTTGTTTTTTATTTTTAAAGCGTCTTCAATGCTTTTTCCAATAATTTTTTCAGTCATTAGGGAGCTTGAAGATATAGCGCCACCGCAACCGAATGTTTTGAATTTTGCGTCTGTGATTATGTTATTTTCAATTCTTAACCAAAATTGCAGCATGTCTCCGCATACTGGAGATCCGACTAAACCTGTGCCTACATTTTTGTCGTTTTCGTCAAGTTTTCCTACATTTCGTGGGTGTTGGCAATGGTCCATCATTTTTTCTGAAAACATATTATTCTCTTGCTTTATTTAGATTTAAATACTGTAAAATTATCAATTCTCATTAATGATCTTGGATCTACACCAAGTGAGCTGTTTCCTTCGGTTGAAAGTTCGGTTTGTATTGCTGTTAAGGCTTTCATGGAATCGGAAAATTCACCACTGACAACTTTTGTTTTGATTACTTCTCCAACTTTGTCGTTAATGCTTTCGGTCATAAATTTACCACCAATTCCTTCGATTGAATTTAAAGCACCAGTTTTTAGGGTTGCATTTAAATCTCCGCCTATCTTTGTATTAGTTGATGTCTGTCCTATTTTATCCACTGATTATACATTATATAAATTTTATATCTATAATAAATATAGGTTTTTTTATTTAATAATCAATAATTTTACTTTACTAATTTTAAATTTTCTTTTTTACATTCATTTTCTAAGAATGATGTGTATTCTTTAAACTTTGTGTTTCTAGCTACTGAACATTGTTTATATTCTTTATTTCTTAGGTCTATTAGATTAATTTTTTCGACTTTTGGACCGAAATTGCTGACAGTGTTTGCGGTGTTGTCAAATTTGGCTAGAGAGTCAGGATATTTTTCAATACTTGATTTTGTGCAGTAGAGTTTGTCATCTATTTGTCTTTGTATTAGTTTGCTGCTTGTGTCTTTGATACATTGATTTGCTTTTTGCATTGCTTCTTGGCACTGTTTTAATTTATTAGCATTGATTGCGTATTTTACGCATTCTTTTTCTATAATTATGTTTTTAGATTTTTTTTGTGTGATTAATTCATAATCTAGGGGTTGAAGTATTTTTAATATTTGTTCATTACTTTGATCTGAATTGTTATCGCTTTTTTGTCTTATATTCTCTATGTCTTGTCTACATTTTGCATAATCATAAGCGTCAATTTTGTTTGTTGATTGTTCCCTTAACATAATACAATAATTGTGTTCTTTTTTTTCAAGTGTACTGTTTACTTCTGCTTGAGTTATTTTTTCTTGTTCTTTGATTCTTTTTTTGATTAAAGTTCTAAGTCTTTTGAATTCTCTTCGGTATAGTAAACTATAACCATAACTATCAAATTCACCAGCGATTCTTTGATCCATAACTCTTAATCTGCATTGCCAATATATCTTTCTTGTGTCTTCATCTTTATATTGAACACCCTGCATGATGCATAAATTGTTATCTTCTTCTTCCACTTGTTTTAGAACTTCAGGAGGTAATCTTGAGCCATAACAAGAGCAAAGTAAAAATAATACAAGACTTAAATTAAATAACTTCCGCATCAAAAAATAAAAACTAAATTGTTAATATAATGTTATTTATATTTACAAAAATATCAACAAAATAAATTGCTATGAATATATTAAAAAATCCAATATTAAATATAAAAACTGAAGCTTTAACTTTGGCTGTTGATTTAGCGATTACTAAAGATTTTTTGAAAGTTGATTTTAGTGATGATGATGAGTTGATTACGAAAATGATTAAAACTGCTACTAATCAATGCGAAACTCATATTAATAAGACGGTAGTTGAAAAAGTTTATGTTTATTCTCTTTATGAATTGAGAAATAATACGGTTGTTTTGCCTTATTCCCCGATAAAATCGATTGACGAGATAAGAAATAATGATTTGAATAATGTTGGTTCTGTGTTGTTGGTATCTGATTATATTCTAGATGATGTTGGCGGAATATTGAATTTTGTTAATAAGCCAGAAAATTTTTATAGGCTTGATATAGAATATACGGCTGGTTTGACAACGGTTAATGATGAATTGATTCAAGCGTTGTTGATGCATGTGGCGAGAATGTATGAAGATAGAAGTGGTTATTCCCCAATTCCTACAAATTCTTTGAATATTTATAAAAAATATAAACAAATTAAGCTATGATATGGTAGAAAAAAATTTAGTTGATAGATTAAATAAGAGAATAAAAATACAGTCAAAAGTTAAGATGGCTGATGGTTTTGGCGGTTATTCGGAAATATGGAGTGATTTGAAAACTTTATGGGCGGAAATTAAGCCGATTTCAAATGCTGAAAATTTTGAAGCTAATCAAATTGGAGAGAAGACAAGTTTTATAATAACTATAAGATATTTTGATTTGTTAACAACACAACAAAGAATAAAATATGGGGAGAGAATATTCAATATTGTTGGTGTTATAAATCCACTAGAAAATAACCAGATTATAGAGATAGCTGCTGAAGAGATGTTGTAATCAACTAAAGTTTGAAAGTTAAAAGTGGAACGACTATATAATTAAATTGTCAGATTAATATATTAATTAGTATGTTTTTTGGAGCTTGGTTAGTTCCTTCTTCTTTTTCTAATAAAATTAATTAGTTAACAAGTCTCTATATTTTTATTTCGTAGAAGACTCGGTATTTGTTGAATTTTGTTGTTTATTAAAAGAATCTTTTGTTGTCTTTATGTATTCATCAATTTGCTGAAAGTTTGTTACTATATTTAAACCATCTGGAGTTTTCCCTGCTATTTTTGACAATATCGTTAATGGAATTGTGTGTTGTAAAGTTCCGCTTAATAATATAAAATTAGCATTAATATCAACATTCATACTGTCTTCTGAAAAGTTAAAATTTCCAACAAGTTTTCCATTTATGAAAGGTCTTGAAATATCAAAATCAAATTGTCCGCCACTTGTCATTGTGTGTTGAAGGGTTCCTGATAATGATTCAAATACTGTTTGATTATCCTTGTTAAATAATACTTCTTTTGGTTTTAAATTTTTTAGAAGAATTTCATCTTTTTGAATGTCAAATAAGTCTGAATTCAATTTTGATAACCCATAATTTTTTACTATAATACCGCTACCAATTAATTGAGTTTTAAAAATCCAGCTTTTGTTGAATAAGTTTATATTTTGTCCTTCTCCATATAAAATTGAACTAAAACCAATTAATCCTTCAATATTTGAAATATTTCCGAATGACTGTAGAACATTTTTGATTTCCGCTGTACAACCATTTAATGTTAAATTTATTTTTCTATCAAATTGCATGTCTAAGAATCCAGAAATATTACATTTTCCGCCAAATCCATCTATATTAAAATTTAAAACATCCAAGACACCACCTGCTATTTTTGAATTGTAATTTAGAGTATTGATAGGTTGTTTTTTATATGTAAGATTATTAGCGGATATAATAATGTTACCGTAAAAGTCATCTAAAGAAGGTAAATCAAAAATCAATTTTGAAAAATTGATATTTTTATTAAAATTTAAGTCATTCAATTTTAAATTAATATTTAGAATTGGTTGTTTATTCATTATATCAAAATAAATATTACCTTTTATTTTATTGTTTAAATTGATATTTTGTAGGCCCAATATTCCTTGCGATGTTTTTATCATGAGATTAGAATTTACAGCTTCAAAATCTTTATATACAATTTTCCCAATATTTAAATTTGCAAATATATTCAAATTAAAATTATTAAGAAATAATATTTTGTTTTTTAATATATTATTTAGTCGAGATTTATCAGAATTTTCTTTAATAAAATTATTTAGGTCTAAGTCATCAATTTGTGCTTTTATTGCCATAAAAACTATTCCAGTATCAAATTTTATTTCAACTGTATTTTGAGAATTTAAGTATTTTGATTTAAAATTAGAATTGTTTATGAATATTTTACCATTTTTTGCATTAAGATTACCATCAAAAGAAAATTCATTATTTTTATCTTCTTCTGTCTCTGTATATTTTATATTTCTTAAAAAACTCAAAAATTGATTTAAATTTTTTCCATTTATAGTTATTTTATCTTGATCATCATTTTCAGTTATTAACAAAATTGTATCACCTGGTAACTCTGATTTTACATTCGTAAAGTTAAAACCACTATCAGATGTTGAATAAAAAATCAACTCAGTATTTTTTAATGTATTTCCATTAAGGAATGCGTTATTTAATTTTAGATTGAAAAATATTGGATTAATATTTAATTTTTCTTCTAAAAAGGTTCTATATCTATCATTTATTATATTATCTCTAATTCCACTATTCTCTTCAAAAATAGTTATTTCTTTTTCATTTACTGATTTTTCGCTACCTAAATTTTTCGTAATTAAACCATCTAAATTAATATTAGCGATATTAAAATTTATTTCATTCTTTTGATTTTCATTAAAATTAAAAATCATTGAACCGTTTCCATTAATATTTACGCCATTTAAAACAATATCAGAAATTTTTAAAATACTGTTTTGTAAAGAAAATGAAGAATTTAATTGTAATCCGTTATTGTCTATAATTCTTTTATATAAAAAACTTGATTGATTAAATAATGTTCTACTGAAAAGTTGAAGATCATTAATACGGAATTTTGTTTTTCCAGAAAATTCATTTTTTTCTGTATTTCCACTTAAATCAAAATTCCCGTTAAAAGCTAGTGATGACAAATTTACATTTAAATCAGCAATACCTTTTTTATTTTTGCTAAATTTTAAATCTATTTCCAATGGTTGTTTGTTTGATTTTAAATCGCCAGTTATATTGATTTTGTTTTTTGTAAAAATAGTATTTAAGTTCATATTGGTGAATTCCATTTTGGAATACACATAATTAATTGTCATACTATTGTTTATAGAAATTAACGATACAGAATTATTTTTTGATAAAAATCCTTCAAATAATTTTTCTATAATTTTATTATTTTCCCTATTTTGTAATTCAAATACATTAAATTCGCTATCTATTACCTCTGATTTTTTTATAACAACTTTGTTTTTTAATATATCTTCCAGTGAAATGTATAATTTTATTTGTTTAATGTTAAAATCAAGTTTGTAATTACTTTGTAATATGTTTCTTCCTGTTATATCGTTTAAAATAATATGCGGTAATGGGAAAAGTTTTAATTTAACTGCTCCATTAAATAATATTGTTGAATACCCCTGTTCGGCAAGACTATTTCTCAAAATTATTTTAGTAATTTCATTATTTATTCCATTCTTAAACTTTTCCGTATTAATATTTTTTTTTAAAAAAAATATAGTAGTGGCAAAAACGAACAAAAAAACTATAAAAAATGAAATTAGCACTTTCAAAGTGTAATCCTTTCTAACAAAATCAATCTTGCCTTCTAAACTTTCATCAGGTAAATTATTTTGATCTTTTTTCATACACTTCCAAATTAATTATTATTTTCATTATCTTTTAAACAATCGACAACTCTTATATCATACATTGGATGTTCCATAGACGAGGCACTAGGCGAAGATGAAAACATCCAACCATAAAATATCTCTTTTTTATTACCATTAACTGATGTTTCTATTACTTTTAACAAAGCTTTATTTTCAGATACTTGGTCTGGTGATGATTTCCAACAAATCAAAGGTTGTATAGTTATTCTTTCAAAATTGACAGTTTCACCTATTTTGACACTATATCTATAACTCTTAGCTGTTATTTTATTTAAGCCTTCAATGACAATAACATCGGTTTTATTGACATTTCGTATATCTTTAACTTTCAATAATGGCTGTTGTTCAGCTTTTACTTGTTGGTCGTCTTGATTTTGTAATGAAATTTCTTCTTGTGCAACACAATTAAAACTATACATAATTATTATAAAAAAAAATCTAATTATTTTTTTCATTTTCATTTTCTTTATTAAAAACAAATCTACCAATCAAATCTTCTAAATCCATAGTTGATTCAGTAAATTCAGCTGTTTCACCATTTTTTAAATATTCTTCGTCAGCTCCAATCTTTATATTTACAAATTTATTACCAATTAAACCGCTTGTAGATACTTTGAAAATGCTATCAACAGGAATATGTAGATCTTTTGGTAATTTTACTTTTACATTTGCTGCATAATTTTGATTTAAATCTATATCAAGGACACTACCAATTTTAACACCAGATATCTTTACATCTGCACCAATATTTAGACCTTCTATATTGCTAAAGTATGCATTTAAAACATATCCACTAGACATTTTTTGTCTACTATCAGATATCTTTGATGCCATAAATGTAAAAAGTATCGCAATTAATAAAACCAGCGTACCAATTAAAGTTTCAAAAGTATTATTTTTCATATTCTATTTTTTAAATTAATATTATTCTTCAATAATAGCATTTTTAGTGCTTTTTTTATTTAAACTAACTTTATTAAGCTTATATTTTTTGTTTTGTTTATTTAAACTCTGTTCATTTTCATCATATCTTTTATAGAAAGCATGTATTGTTGATGTCCCAATTTTATAATCATTCAAAGACAATCTTATCATAGCTGGAGTTGGATTCTTTGGCAAATTTAATTTTTCAATATTAAGGGCATAAATCGTTATAACATAATTATATTTTTCACCTTTAGGAGGACAAACACCGCCATACTGCTTCATTCCGTAGTCATTGATTCCTTGAATAGCACCTTTTGGTAGTAGCTTTTTCTTAGTACTTGCTTCTTCTTCAATTTCATTTACATTTGCTGGAATATTATAAACTATCCAATGCCACCACCCACTATCAGTTTTTGCATCTTTATTAAACATCGTTATAGCAAAACTTTTTGTTTCAATTGGAGCGTTTCTCCAAACTAATTTAGGAGATATATTCTGACCATTACAATCAAAACCATTGAAAACTTGATCTTCTCTAATTTGCTGATTTTTATATATATCGGGACTATACAAAACAAAAGTTTTATCAGCTAACTCATTAGAATCCCTTTTTTTGAATGCTTTATCTATTTCTGTTTTTGCATTCAAAGGTGATATTAATAAAATATATAGTATTAAAAAAAATATTTTTTTCATAAATGCTTATTATACTAAACAGATTAAATGATATTTTAAAAACTTATTTTGTCAATAAATAAAGCTTAGTTATTTTTGGGGATTGCTAACTTATAATATACTATCGAATAAAATATTTCCAATATAACTTATCAAACAACAAGTATAAACTATATTCTATCATCTCTATACTTTTACTGTATCTTTTAGTTCTTCTATTAAATCT
>JAQTXT010000008.1 GCA_028688645.1 Rickettsiales bacterium | reverse complement strand
CTTGTTTAATCATAGTTTTTTAATTTATGTATTTCTTATATTTTGAATAGTAATTTAAGGGGTTTTTGTTTTCAACAAAAACAGTTACTATCCCCACCGCAAGCAGTGGGGTATTTTAGGAATAAAAGATTAAAAACCATTATAATAAAACTTTTATTAATTTATAAACCTCATACAATACTTATTATAGCCAATCTATTTAATATTAGATTTAAAACGGTAATTAAATAAAAAAATTAAATGATTGACTTTTATGAAAATATATTGATAATAGATACCAGTTCTCTCGATTTTATAGCATTTAATTAAAATTATATAGCATATAATCATGAGTCTTTAAAAAATCAAATATAAATAAATATAATTTAAAATGGATAGTAATGGAATTACAATAAATGATGCTCCGTCGTCAAATGAAGATAATGAATTATCAAATAAAAGGATAAGAAAAAAAATCACTTTAAACATAGATAAAAACGAACAAAAAGAAATCATAAAAAGTATAAATACCAAAAATAGTGAGACAGAAATAAATAATACGGAACAAATTACAAATACCGAAGGCAAGATTGAACAAACTGTAAATACCGAAAATAAAACCGAGCAAATTTCAAATACAAAAAATCCAGACACACATCGTAAAATACTTGGAAAAAAGTTTTTTTCAAAAAAGAAACAAAATAATGAATTAATTCAACAAAATAACATAATTAAAAAAGTTGAGAATGATGAAATTAAAGAAAATTCAAGTGAAGAAAAAATAGAAACAACTCCATTGGAACAGAGACAGCCTGAACAATTAAATATTCAAAAAAATACAAATGAAGAAATAAAATCTGAAAATAAAGTTGAAAATTGTACTGAAAAAAGTAATGAAATACCTAATAATTTTATGGAAAATAAAATAGTAGAAGAAAAACCATTACCCCCACCAGAAACAATAGAATTTAATGATTTAAAACATATGAAACCAGAAGAATTGGTTATTATGGCAGAGAAGTACAATGTTCAGAATATAGCTGAACTTAATAAACAAGATATGGTTTATGGTATTTTGAAAAATTTTTCAAATCTCAATTTTGCAAACATAATTATTGGTGAAGGCGTTTTAGAAGTTCTACCAGACGGTTTCGGTTTTATGAGATCACATTTTTCAAATTATGTAGCGGGTCCAGATGATATTTATGTATCGCCAAATCAAATTAAAAGACTTGGAATGAGAACTGGAGATACCATTAAAGGTGAAGTAAAAGCTCCGAAAAAAGGAGAAAAATATTTTGCATTAATAAAAATTATTACTGTTAACGACATGGATCCATTCCATTTAAAGAGAAGATTAAGATTTGATGATTTAACTCCACTATACCCAGATGAAAAATTAATGTTAGAGAATGAAGAGGCTTATTTGATTAAAAAAGATGATAGCTCAAGAGTAATCGATATGATAACACCTATGGGTAAAGGACAGAGAGCTTTAATTGTTGCACCTCCTAGAACTGGTAAAACGGTTTTAATGCAAAATATAGCACATGCTATCACAAAAGCACATCCTGAAGCTTATTTAATAGTTCTTTTAATTGATGAAAGACCTGAAGAAGTTACAGATATGGCTAGATCCGTGAAAGGCGAAGTCGTAAGTTCAACATTTGATGAACCAGCACTAAGACATGTTCAATTAGCAGAAATCGTAATTGAAAAAGCTAAAAGAATGGTTGAATATAAAAAAGATGTTATAATTTTGTTAGACTCAATTACAAGACTTGCTAGAGCTTATAATAATGTAATTCCATCATCTGGAAAAGTTCTAACAGGTGGTGTTGATGCAAATGCTTTACAAAAACCAAAAAGATTTTTCGGAGCTGCCAGAAACATTGAAGAAGGTGGTTCTTTAACAATTATTGCAACAGCACTAGTTGAAACTGGTTCTAAAATGGATGAAGTTATCTTTGAAGAATTCAAAGGAACTGGAAATTCAGAAATTATCTTAGACAGAAAGATTTCTGATAAAAGAATATTCCCATCTATTGACATTACTAAATCAGGAACTAGAAAAGAAGAATTATTAGTTGAAAAATCTATATTAAATAAAACTTGGATGTTAAGAAAAATTCTAACATCAATGAATAGTGTAGAAGCTATAGAATTTTTGAAGGCTAAAATGAAAAACACAAAAAATAATACAGAATTTTTTGACGCAATGAATTCTTAACAAATTTAGTCTATAATTTTTTCATAAAAATTTGTGAAAAAATTATAGAAAAATAAGTTATATTAAGTATAATTAAGATTAATAAATTAAAGGGGAAAAAATGTGGGAAAAAATAAAGATGGCATTTACACCATTTTTTGTTTTATTTTATATGTTTCTAGCTCTTGCTTGGTATTTTAGAGATATTATATTAGCTTTTTTAAAAGAGGTTTTCAATTAATTATACAATTCTTTTAAATTCTTACGAAGAATAAGAACAAAAGTGCAAATAAGCTTGCGATCGTAAACTGTTATCCATTAAAATCTGAATGTACGGAATAAAAAACAGCTTACATAAAGAAAACTAACAATTTAAGGTTAATTCGAATTATTTAATACTTTTCTATAAAACTATTATTGTTTAAATTATCTAAATATTTATTTATTTCCGACTTTAATTTTTGATTATATAAAAAATATCTAACTCTTGCTATATCTTCATTTTTAACAACTTTTTCCTGTTTCTTATCATTCAATTTAATAATCATATAATATCCAGAAGATTTATTTCCAAAATACATCGATTCCGTAATAGCATTAATTTGTAAATTTTTTATAGCAGCGTATATTTCTGGATTTATATCTTTTTCATCTATCCAACCTATGAAACCCTTATTTTCTTTTCCATCTTGAGAAAATTTATTAGCTATATCTTCAAAATTATTTTTTTCTTTTATTTCGGAATGTAATTTATCAATAATACTTTTTGCATTAGAATTAGCATTATTATATATTGTTATCTGTGAAATACTATATCTAGTTCTAATAGGTTCATCAGCCAAATATTCTAGTGCATCATTAATCTCATAGTGCGAAATATTTATATTTGGTACAATTTTGGTCTCTATTAGTTTATTCCATAAAAAACGATTTTTCAAAAAATTAGTAAAGTACTCATTATTACTTTTTTTTATAGCATTTTTTTTATAAAAATTTTCTAAAAAATATTCAAATTCTTTTTTATCAAATACTATATTTTCACCTTTAATCGCCTTTGATTTCAATTTTTCTTCTATTAAACTATCTAAGATTTCATCTTTGTTAAACTTGTCATTAGCAAGGTACTCTTTGAATAATTTAGAATAACTATTTAAATCATACTTTGTTATTACTTCATTATTTACTCTAGCAACAATATCAAAATCATTCGCGAACGCGTATTGAAAAGTAAAAGACAAAAGGATAAAAAATAAAATTTTTCTCATTTAATGATTTATTTTTTTTGATTATAAAAATCAATACCAAGCAATAAATCTATAGCTCTAGCAAGTTGATAATCCTTGTTATACATAGACTCATTTTTAGTTTGTAATTGTTTTTGTATTTCTTTTTCAACTACATCTTGCTCATTTTTTAAATGTCCTTTTAGATCATTTTCTTTCATCGACCATTTGCTCAAATCAATTTCCTCTAATTTAGCTAATTTAACTTCTATATCTGGCTTTATACCTTCAGCTTGTATTGATTTTCCACTTGGAGTGTAATATCTTGCAATAGTCAATTTAATAGCTGAGCCATTATCTAAACCAAAATTTGAAGAGTCAATAATACTCTGAACAGATCCTTTTCCAAACGATTGAGTTCCTAAAACAATAGCTCTTTTATTATCTTGCAATGCACCAGCAACAATTTCGGACGCTGAGGCTGAGCCTTCATTTATCAAAACAACCATAGGCAAATTTGGAATTAAGTCTTGCTCATTTTGTGCTTTGTATTCTTGTAATAAAACATCATTTTTGCCTTTAATACTAACGACTTTTTGTCCTTTATCCAAAAAAGAATCTGATATTAAAATTGAAGAGTCTAACAAACCACCTGGATTATTTCTTAAATCTAATACAAGCCCTTTAACTTTATCTTTACCTATTTCATTTTCAACTCTATTAAATTCTTTTATCATTTCACTATAAGTTTCATTAGTGAAAGTAGATAATCTTAAATATATTATATTATTTTCGTTTCTTGCTTTTGCAGATTCAGTTTTTATAATATCCCTTTTCATCTTAAGCTCTAAAGGCTCTTTTTCACCTTTTCTTAATATAGTAAGTTTAACCTCTCCCCTATCTTTTTCATTTTTACCCCTCATCATATTAACAGCTTCTTCCAATCCCATATTCAAAGTTGATTTACTATTAATACTACTTATATAATCTCCAGCTTTAATTCCAGCTTTAAAAGCTGGCGTATCGTCAATAGGTGAAATTACTTTAATCATTCCATTTTCAACACTTACTACGATTCCCAATCCACTAAATTTTCCATCAGTTTCTACTTTTATTTGGTCAAATTCTTTTTTATTAAGATATGTAGAATGTGGATCTAAACCTGATAATAAACCATTTATTGATAATTCAAAAAATTTATCATCATCTATATCTTCAACATAGTCTCTTTTTATTAAATCTACAATCGATTTATAAGCTAATTCATAATTTTGCTTACTTTTTAAATTTACCTGTTTCTTTACTTTAGCTAATATATTGGTATTAGAAGCTGCTATATTAGTATTGCTAATACTAGATTTTTCTTGATTTAGCGGTATTTTTACATATTCTTGAATTTTATCAGAATTCAATGCATAAACACTTGATACAAGCAACAATAAAAATATATTTACTACAAATAGCTTTTTCATTTTAAACTTTAAATATTAATAACGGATAAAACTATCCTAACCAGGTATTAACCATTTTTCTTGGTCCGCAAGGTCCATTTTCTCCAGAAACGCATGGGCTCTTTACTTCAATCACCCTATTAGATGTACACGATTGGAGCATTAAGAAAGCAATTAAAATTACAACATATTTAGACACAACGAATCTCCCTTTTAATACTAGAGCTAATATTACAAAAATAAAAATAAAAATCAACAAGTAGTTCCATTTTAATACTTTATAAAAAATTAAAATAATATTTTCTACATTACGCTTTTAATTTTTTTTATTCATTTAATTTTTATTTCTCAATATTTTACCATATTAAGTTAAAGAATCGACATACAACACAATATAAAGTAGAATAATTATAAAAATTATAAAGTTATTTCCTTGACAAAATATATTAAGTTTATTATATAATAGGCATAAAAATAACAATATTTAGATATAATGTCATTAGAAACTTTTTTCAACCCAAAATCTGTTGCGGTTGTTGGTGTTTCAGAGAATCCTGCAAAGCTAGGATCTTTAGTTTTTAAGAATTTACAAGATGCGGATTTCAAAGGAAAATTATATCCTATAAATCCAAAAAATGCTGGTCAAATTTTATATGGTGAAACTTGTATAAGTAGTGTCAAAGATATAAAAGAACCAATCGATTTGGTTGTAATTGTTGTTCCTGCAAAGTTTGCTTCCGCAACTATTGACGACTGTATAGTAAATAAAACAAAAAATATTAGTATAATTACAGCAGGTTTTGCTGAAGTTGGAAATAAAGATTTAGAGCAAGAAATAGCTAAAAAATGTATTGAAAAAGGAATTAATTTATTAGGTCCTAACTGTTTAGGACATATCTCTACATTTAATAATTTAAATGCAAGTTTTGCTGATGGCTTTCCTACAAAAGGAAATGTAGCATTTATTTCACAATCAGGCGCATATTGTTCTGCGATGTTAGATTGGGCTGAAAAAGAAGGTATTGGCTTTTCACACTTTATTTCTATTGGCAATAAAGCTGTTATGGGTGAAGATAAATTACTAGACTCTTTGAAAAATGATAAAAATACAGCGGCTTTTGTATTTTACCTTGAAAGTTTAAAGAATGGTAAAGAGTTTTTAAAAGTTTTAAAAGAAGTTTCAAAAACTAAACCTTGTGTTATCATGGAACCTGGCAAATCAAAGAGAGCTCAAGCAGCATCTTTATCACATACTGGAAGTTTAGCTCCAAATTATAGAGTTTTAGAAATAGCGTTGCAAAGATCTGGTGCAATTCAAGCTCATAATACCAGAGAATTGTTTGGATTATTGAAAATATTACAATATTCACACCACAACAATTTTGATGGTCAAATTGCCGTTTTGACTAATGCTGGTGGAGTTGGTGTTTTAACTAGTGATTTATGTGAAGAAAATGGTTTGAATCAATCCAGACCAAGCGATGCAACTATCGTAAAACTAAAATCAGTTTTACCTGCAGAAGCTGCGTTTGGCAATCCAATAGATGTTATAGGCGATGCAAAAGCTGATAGATATGAAAGTGCTTTAAGAGTCCTTTGTGAAAGTGGTGAATATAAAAATATTTTAGTTCTTTTAACTCCACAGATGGGAACAGATGCTAAAGGTACAGCAGAAGCAATAGTTAATTTATACCCACAATTTCCAGAAGTTAATATTTTTACAGCATTTATTGGTGGAAGAAGAGTTCAACCAGGTATTGATATTCTGAATGTTAATCACATAGTAAATTTTGATTATCCAACAGACGCTACTACTTTATTGGGTTTACTAAAAGCTCAAATGAAATTTAGATGTATGAATTGTGTTGAATACAAAACAAAGGAAGTTCCAGCCAACATCAAGACAGCAATCAAGGAAGCAAAAGATCAAGATTTAGCATCATTACCACAAAATGTTGTTAATATGATTATGGATTATTATGGCATTGATTATCCTAAATCTGGAAACTTTACAGATAAAACTCAAGCCATTGAATTCTGCAAAAAACTATTCCCTAAAGCTGTTGTTTTAAAATTATCAGCTCCAGATGCACTTCATAAAACAGAAATGAAAGGTATTTATTTAAATATTGATGAAGAAACAAAATTCAATGACGCCTGGGACGGTTTATATTCTTCAATTAATAAATTCAATTTAAAAGGGGCAAGTGTTTTAATTCAAGAAATGATTACTAAATCTACAGAAACAATTATCGGCGTAAATTCTGATCACAATTTTGGCAGAGTTATGGTATTTGGAACAGGTGGTATTTATACTGAAATTATGAAAGATACAACATTGAGAATTTTACCTGCAGATGATTTTGATGATATGATTAAAGAAACGAAAGTTGGTATAATTTTAAATGGTGTTAGAGGCGAAGAAGCGAAGGCTGTAAAACCTCTAGCTGAAACATTAGCTAAAATTCAACAAGTTGTTCTTGAAATTCCTGAAATTACAGCAATTGACGCAAATCCTGCATTAATTACTAAGGATAGAGCGGTGGTAGTGGATTTCAAGATATTATTAAAATAATTTAAATCTTATTTAAAAAAATAGAAATTATTTATTAAGTTCTATTTTTTATTTCTTTGCGGGAATGGATTTGTAATTCATTCCCCGTCATTCAGAATAAGATAATTTCTAAAAACAACAATTAATGGTTAAGACAATTTATTTGGAACAGTGAGGAAGGATTTACAAAATCCTTCCTGCTCAAGGGTCTCCGAACTTTGCAGGAATGGATTTGTAATCCATTCCTCATCGTTCAGAATAAAGTCATTACAAAACACAAATTAGTTAAGGCGATTTATTTAGAACGGTGAGTAAGGGGTTACAAACCCCTTCCTGCTCAGATTTAACAATACACAAACCAAAAAAGAAATCTTAACTCTTTTTCACCACACTTTCCAGCAAATTCTCAACTCTTCTAATCATAGTTTCTGCTGGTTTTCTTCCTTGGTGAGTTCTGTCTATAAATCTTAATAACATTCGTAAAGTTGCTAAATCTTGCTTAATGCGAAAGTTATTATTTGTTGCATATTGAAAGGCCTTCTTTTCAATTTGAAAAAGTTTTTCTTCTAAAATCTTCCTTTCAATATCGCTTATTTCATCTTTGACAATAGAATAAGTATTTTCAATTTTCCTCCTACTACTATTATCGATTTTTTCATTTAAAAGATTGTTTAGTTCTTTTAATTTTTCAGTCATCATTTCTTACCTCTTTTTTTAATTAATAAAAATCGCACTTAAAAAAGTGCGGAGGTTCAAAAAACTGACAGTATCAGCCCTTACAGCCTTTTAAGCTATAAAATAGCCTATTATAACCGCAAGCCTCCGCTAAATCATCAGATATAACGAAAGCCTGCCGTTCAATTGTAAATACTGTTTTGGTTTTTGAAGCCATCACTTTTGCCCGCAGGCAATATTAGTATTGCAAAAAGAAAATTATTTTGCAAGATTTTAAATATATAGTATGATTAATTCCATGAAAAACATTTTAGATAAAATAAATAATTTTATAAATGAAAACTTTTTCAACGACTATCATAGTTGGATTTTATGGTGCCCTATCCTATTTGCTTTAGGAATTTTAACATATTTTAAATTTGAATATATTAATCTTTTTTCATTCATAATCGTCGCTTTAACAATAATAAGCTCTTTTATAATCTTTAGAAAAAATAAAGAATTTCACATTTTTTTATATGCAATTACATTAATTTTTATTGGTTATCTAAGAACTTGTTATTACACAAAATCTCTTGAAGCACCCACAGTAAAATATAAAATCGGTTATGTTAGAATTTCTGGAACAATTAGCAATATTTCATATTACCAACGAGATGATGAAACTAAAAAACGAATAATTGTAAAAATTGATAAAATAGAAAAATATAAAAAATTGGCAAAAGATCAAAGAATTAGGGATGATTTAACACCCTATTTTACAGCTGATGGCATTATGCACAATTTGCCAGAATACATTAGAATTAATTTGAAAGATGAAACGACTCAAATAAATTTTGGTGATTATGTTGAAATTAAAGCAAACCTAATTCCAATTCCGAAACAAGTTTTTCCTGGTGCTTATAATTTGGAAAGAGAATTTTATTTTCAACAAATTGGTGGTATTGCCTATAATGGCAAAATAGAAAATTCAAAAACTGTTGAAGCAAACAACTTATACGAAAAATTTAGAAACAAAATGTACAATGTTCGTGAAAATGTCAATAATAGAATAATTACTGCTATCGGCAAAGAAAATGGCACATTAGTTGGTTCTTTTATCACAGGCATTAGAGGAAAAATTTCTAGTCAAGATTATTCTGATTTGACTTATGCTGGCATAGTCCATTTAATTGCTATTTCTGGTTTAAATATGGCTATCATTATGGGTTTAGCATTTTGGATTATTAGAAGAATTTTAGTTCAATTCGAATATTTAGCTTTGAATTTTGATATAAAAAAAATATCAGCCGTATTTGCTATAATTACAGGATTTTTATACCTAAGCATCACAGGTTTTCCAGTATCTGCAAATAGAGCATACATCATGGCTTTGCTTTTCTTTGTTGGAATTTTACTTGATAGAGAAATTGACACGATGAGATTTCTATGCTTAGCTGCAATATTAATTTTATTTTATGAACCAAATTTAGTCCTTAGTCCAGCATTTTTATTATCTTTTTTTGCTGTAATTGGTTTAGTTTGCGGTTTTAAATTTCTACAAGAGCATGGCATAAAAACTTACACAATAAACAAATGGCTAAAACCTTTATATTACATATTCGCTACTTTTGTTTCATCAACTATTGCCACAATTTCAGTTGCTCCATTAGTAATTTATTATTTCAATAATTACACCCCTTACAATATCATAACAAATATAGTTGCTATACCATTAGTGAGTCTTATAACATTACCATTCGCGACACTTTCAATTTTATTATTTCCATTCGGCCTTGAAAAATTCTTATTAATTCCTGCAGGTTGGTCTATCGGTGTCGTGATGGATATTTCAAAATATGTTATTAATCTGCCACATTCAGTTTTTATAGTTCAATCACCTTCGCTTATCAGTTTAGCATTAATAATTTTAGGCTTCTTATGGTTTATGTTGTGGGAACAAAAATGGAGATATTTTGGAATATTATTATTTTGCATAGGGATTGCAATTTCGCCATTTCAAGACAAACCAAATGTTATAATAGATGAAGAAGATAAATTTATAATCCTAATTGCTGATGATGGAAAATTATACATTTCAGATATAAAAAATAATTACAAAACTTCAGTAATCACAAAGAAATTAGGACAAAAAGAATATAAAAAATTAAATGAATATAATAATAAAGATATTAACGAATTTGAAAAAAACCTAGACTATACTTTTAGAAATAAAGATACAGCTGAAAATTTTAGAAAATTAAATAATGATTATAAAATCATTAATGGAGATTATAACATTTTATTAATTGGTACAAATTCGCATTAATGTGTTCTTTTTATTAACAATGAATTATTTATATACTTTTATATACTAATTATTGTCAAAGAACAGCCCTATTTTCTCTTTTATCTCTTCAATATTTTTAAGTGTATTTATTTCATTCCTAAAATCATTTGAACCCTTTATTCCCGCACTATACCAAGCTATATGTTTTCTTGCTATTGGCATTCCAACAATTTCACTGTAATGTTCTATTATTTTATCAAAATGTCTTAATAATATTTTTCCTTTTTCTTGCGATGTTGGTTCTGTAAAAACTTTTCCTTGCAATTCTTTCTCTATTTGCTTAAATAACCAAGGTTTGCCGTAAATTCCTCTACCAATCATTATACCATCAGCGTTGCTTTGTTTTAGTGCCTCTACTACATCTTGAGATGTTTTTATGTCTCCATTGACAATTACTGGAATTTTTACTTGTTCTTTAACCTTTGAAATAAAATTCCAATCGGCTTTACCTTCATACATTTGATTTCTTGTTCTACCATGTACTGTAATTAATTTTGCTCCTTCACCTTCTGCAATTTTCGCTATTGTTGGTGCATTCAAATTATCAAAATCCCAACCCATTCTCATTTTTACAGTAATTGGAATTTTTACAGCATTGACAACAGCTTTTATGATTTCTTGCGCTAATTTTTCGTCTTTCATTATTGCTGATCCAGCAAATCCTTTGACAACTTTTTTTACTGGACAACCAAAATTAATATCTATTAAATCAGCTCCTAAATTTTCATTTAATTTTGCTGCCTCTACTATGTAGTAAGGATCATTTCCAGATATTTGAACCGCATTAATATCAAATGAATTTTTAATCTTTTTTAAATAATCTTTATGATGAATGGAACGACTTGGAATCATTTCAGTATACATCAATCCAACACCACCAAACTCCTGTATGATTTCTCTAAATGGTGCATCTGTAATACCACACAAAGGAGCAAGAAAAAGATTATTCTTTGTATTTATTTGTCCTATCTGTATTTCTTTTATCATGATTTTTTTACAAATAAATTTTTCTATAAAAAATATAGAAAATATATTATTTTGTCATTATAGCGTTAAGAGAGGTTGCTACTACACCACTTTTTAGAACTTCAACATCATTGCCAGTGTTATTTAATTCTAATCTTCGCATCAATTCGTTATTGCTTTCCTCATCATTTGTAAATTGAAATATTGTTATGTCATTATTTACAAGAATTGTTCTACCGCTATAATCATTAACTAAATCACTAATTTTTGGCAAATATTCACTATTTGAGTTCACTTTTATAAGCATCAATTCTCTTTCTAAATATTTATTAGCTTGAAAATTTGATGCGTCAACAACAACATCTAACTTTTTAAAACCATCAATTAAAGAATTAATTCTTTTTCTATCACCAGTAATGTAAATAATAACTCTATGTAGTTGGTTATCAGTTTTAAAATTTGATAAAACTAATCTTTCAATATTCATATTGTTCTCGGAACAATAGCTTGTTACTTTTGCCAAACTTCCTTTGACATTACGAATAATTACCGATATTAAACTTTTTTCATTCTCATTAATTGTTTTATCAGTTTTATTTGTTGAATCTGTTAAATTATTACTTGTTTCTGCCATGATACTTATTTTGTGAATACTATTAAATATAATAAAAACTAATTTTAAAAAAACAACAAAATTAGTCTTGATTTAGAATTATATATAATGAATTAAAAGTTTAAAATAATAAAATTAATCTATTTATCATAAATAGATAATTCATTTAATTCTTTTTGCAAAGTTTCATTAACTTTTTCTATATTATCTTTCTTATCTATAATATTTATTTTTCCATAATTAAAAATAATTTCACCAAAAGGTAATGGAATTTGAAAATTATCCCAAGTTTTTAATTGTATTTTTTTCTTGTATATAAATCCAATACAAACAACTGGAACTCCAGTCATTTGAGCTATATTTGTAATTTTTGCATTTATCTGGAAAGCTGGACCTCTGGGACCATCAATAGCAAAAACAAAAACCCTATTTTGAGGAATTATTTTTATGATTTCCCTTATTGATGACAAACTTTTTTTATTTTTCTGACTACCCTTTTTTGGATCTATTGAGGAACCTTCTATTGTTTCAACATCAAATGTAGCAGCGATATTTGATGCTATTTTTCCATCTCTATGACTTGATGCTAAAACTGATAACTTTTTTCCATCTTTTATTCCTTGCTTAAAAAATTCATTTAATCCTATCGGGGAAATTACCATTCTTCCATGCCAAGCAAACACAAACATACTTTTTTTATTCTTATTATATATATCAAGATCTTTATAGTTACCAACATACGTAATTTTTGATGTCTTGTATGCAAACCACAATATGAAATGTATAATCCACGCTAATATTATTTGAACAAATTTATTCGAAAAAAGATTCTTAAATTTTTGTTTTAAAAAATATTTCATACGGCTTTCTCAAACTGTTTATTATACATATTGGCATAAATACCATTTTGTGTTAGTAATTCTTCATGGCTTCCTTGCTCTCTTAATTCTCCCTCTTGTAAAACAAAAATTCTATCGCAATTCTGAATTGTCGACAATCTGTGAGCAATAATAATTGTTGTTTTGTTTTTCATTAATCTAGCTAAAGCTGATTGAATGAGTTTTTCTGATATTGGATCCAATGCAGAAGTAGCTTCATCCAATAATAGAATAGGAGTATTTTTTAATATAGCTCTTGCAATTGAAATTCTTTGTCTTTGTCCACCAGATAACATACAACCATTTGGTCCTAATAAAGTATCATAACCATCAGGCAATTCATCTATAAATTCATCCGCATTTGCAAGTCTGCAAGCTTCTATAACTTGCTCATCAGTCGTATCAAAAGCACCATATCTAACATTAGCTTTTACTGTATCATTAAAAATTAGAACTTCTTGACTTACAACTGAAATATTATCCCTTAAGGATTTTATTTTTATATCTCTTAAATCATGTCCATCTAACAAAACAGCTCCTTCTGTTGGATCGTAAAATCTTAAAAGTAGATAAGAAATTGTTGATTTTCCACTGCCAGAATGTCCTACAAGTGCTATACTATTACCATGCTTTATATTTAAATTAATATTACTCAAAGCTACTTTATCGCATAATTTATATTCTAAAACATCTGGAACCAACGGTTCATTTTTATCATGTGAAGGATATCTAAAAGAAATATTTTTTAACTCTATATCACCCGTAATATTTTCTAACTCTAAAGCATTTTCTTTATCTTTTATGGTTGGCCCTCTATCTAATATTCTAAATAATCTTTTAGCTGATATTAATGCCATTTGTATCTGGACATTAAGTCCTGCAAATGATTTAGCAGGTTTATAAACACTAAATAATGCTGTCATAAATGTAAAGAAAGCTCCAGTAGTCAATTCACCTTTTATAACAAGTCCTCCACCATACCATATAACACCAGCAAATCCAATACTTCCTGCCATTTCCATCATTGGTGATGTTGCTAATGATTTTCTAATCATTTTCATGGATATTTTATAAATTGTTTTAATATTATATTCTAGTTTAGAAATTTCGTAATCTTCCGTAGCATTTGATTTTACTAATTTTATAAGTCCTAGACTCTCTCCCATAGTAGACGCTAGCGATCCCGATAACTCTCTTCCTTTTGCGGCCATACTTTTTAAACTTCTACCAATTCTATAAATTGGGTAAATTGCAATTGGAAAAGCAATAAAAGCAACACAAGATAGAGAAGGACTTTGATAGAACATTAATCCAATTAATCCTATTATAGTAAGAAATTGTTTGATAACGCCTGTTAATATTAAATTTAATGCGGACATTAATCCACCAATATCTGCAAACTGATCTAATATTTTATATGATGATTTATTTTGAAAATAATCCATATCAAAACTTACTAATTTTGAAAATAATTTTTTTTGATATGACATATTGATTCTTGTAGTAGTTCGTTGCATCAAATACATTTCCAAAAATGTCATTGCTGAAATTGCAATAGCAATACCAATTAACTGTAATGGAATAATAAGCAATGCTGTTGTGTCTTTGTCTAAAAAAACTTGATCTATAGCAGGCTTAACTAAATAAGCTCTATACGCTATTGCAGAAGCGCATACACTCATTAAAACGATAGCTACACCAAAATAAAAAGAATTTGGTAAAAATGCCTCTAATATAATTCTCTTGAATACTTGCAAACTATTTTCATAGTCAAAATCTTTTTTTATTTTTATTTTCTTATCTTTTTTAAAAATACGAAACATATATGGTCATTATGTAAATATGTATAAATATATAACAGGTGAATATTTTTCTGTCAATATTTATCTCTTGAATTTTTAAAAAAAATATTATATTTAATAGTCAGGTTTTTTAAAAGGTAAATAAATGTTATATAATCAAGAATTAAAAAATATAACTCTTGCAACAACTGAAACATCAGCAAAAGTTCAAAAAGCAATTGATGAAATAAAGCAAGAGATGAAGCAAGATGGCGACATGAAATGTGTAGCAATTGCTTATGAAAAAGATGATTTAAAGGAAATGAAAGAGTTTGCAAATTTCATTAAAAATAGTTTTAAACATACAGTAGTTATGGGAATTGGCGGTTCAAGTTTAGGTGCAAAAACTTTACTTAATCTTGTAAATAAACCAAACATAACAATATTAGAATCCATCGACAGCAATACAGTAAAAGAAGTATTTAATTCTTTGAAGTTGGAAGAAACAGCTTTTTTGACAGTTAGTAAATCAGGAAAAACTATTGAATGTATTTCTCAAACGCTAATTGTTATGAAAATGGTTGAAGAAAAATTAGGTAAAGAAGCTATTGGAAAACATTTCTTCTTCTTAACTGAAAACAAAGAAAGTCCATTAACAAATTTAGCAAAAGAATTTAATATCAAAACTTTTGAACATCACAAAACAGTAGGTGGAAGATTCTCATATTTATCAAATACAGCTTTAATTCCAGCTTGTATAGCAGGATTAAATATTGATGAAATTAGACAAGGTGCAGTTGATACAATAGAATATGTTTTGAATGACAAAAATAATTTTATAGCAACAATTTGTGGTTCACAAGTTGATATGTTCAAAAACGGAATTGCAGCAAATGTTGTTATGCCTTATATTGATAGACTATATTTCCTAAATGAATGGTATAGGCAAATCTGGGCTGAAAGCTTAGGAAAGAGCGGAAATGGAACAATTCCAGTAAATGCAATAGGAACAGTTGATCAACACAGTCAATTACAATTATATATGGACGGTCCAAGAAACAAATTCTATACATTTATCTACAAAGAAAAAGATAAAAATTCTTTAAAAATTACAAAAACTTATAACGAGGGTTTTAATTATTTAAAAGATATTTCTCTTGATGATATAATGAAAGTTGAATTTGATAGCACAATTGAAGTTCTAAACATCAGAAAATTGCCAATCAGAATAATTAATTTCAAAGAATTGAACGAAAGATCTTTATCTCAATTATTAATGCAATATATGCTTGAAACAATCATTTGTGGAAAAGCTATGGGATTAAATCCATTTGGTCAGCCTGCGGTAGAAGAAAGAAAAATTCTTGCTGGAAAAATGATGAAAGAAATTAAAAAATAAATAATAGTTAGAAATTAAATATATTAATAACATTAATGGCAGAGTATTATTTTGCCATTTTTGTTTTAATTGCTCAAATTAAATAAATATTTTACTTCAATATCTCTAATAAATTATAATATTTCTAAATCCAACATCTTATTAAAGTTCCATTTTAACTTATATAATTTATAATCATATAACATTTAACGAAATTATTACATCTTGGTTATATTCTAGTTTATTATTAAGTTCACCTCACTCTATCCCGCCCCCATCAAGACACCGTTCTTCCCGTTTGTCAAAAAAAAAGGGTAAGGTGGGTTCTATTTTCAATTCTCTAAAATCATTTCCAACTATAATTTTTCTTAAGTTATTAGGACTGTTGCATAAATTATTTTTTGTGGAAAAATTATTTATGCAACAATCCTATTATATAAAATTTTAAATAAATTTATTTATTTTGATTATCTTTGAAGTATTGAAATTCTTTAACCCCCCCCTGCCCCACCTTGACAGGAGGGAAAAGAGAGCGTGGTCTTAACTGGGGCGAAGGATGGTTGTCTTGACAGGAGGAAGAGTGGTGTTTTAACTCGATGTAGTGCCTTAACAGCGGGGAATAGTGTGATGAACTTTGTGAAAATAAAATAAACATACAATAGTATCGTTAAATATTAAATATGCAATGGTTTCGTTAAAAACTATATAACACTGTTAATTATTTGAATTTAATAGTTAATACTCAAAAATTTATTCTTGACTAATAATAAATATTCCATTATCATCTCGTTATCAATAACGGATTTGGGAAATGGAATTAGTTTTTACTATACTTCAAGATTTTTTAGCTTTTGTTTTAATTCTATCAGTTTTAGTATTTATTCATGAATATGGACATTATCTAGGTTGTAGAATTTGCGGAGTAAAAGTAGATTCATTTTCCATTGGTATGGGTAAAGAAATATTTGGATGGACTGATAAAAACGATGTAAGATGGAAAATTTCAATTCTTCCTCTTGGCGGATATCTTAAAATGTTTGGAGATGATGATATAGCTTCAGGAAAAGCCGATAAAGATATTGTAGAAAGTATGACAGAAGAAGATAAAGAAGTAAGTTTTTATTTTCAAAGTGTTTACAAAAAATTTCTAATAGTTTTTTTTGGTCCTTTATTTAATTTACTATTTGCAGTTTTACTTTTAACAGCAGTAATCAAAACAAATGGAATAACTGATTTAAAACCAATAATTGGTTCCGTAGTGGTTAATTCACCAGCCTACATTGCGGGTCTGCAAGAAAATGATTTAATTTTAGAAATAAATGATAAAAAAGTTGATAGTTTTAACGAAATTGCAAATACCGTCATGATTAATAACCTAAAGCCTATAAAAATTAAAGCTTTAAGAGGTAATCAGGAAATTATAAAAGAAATTCAACCAAAATTAGCCACAAGCAAAGATATGTTTGGCAACGATGTTGAAGCACCAAGTGTTGGTATAGTATCTATAAATGGTAGTAATAGGGATTTAAATATATTTCAATCATTCACAGAAGCAAACAAAACAGTCTACAAAATGTGCAAAGACACTATGGTTGTTTTAGGTCAAATGATAACTGGCAACAGAGATGCTAGCAACATTGGTGGTCCTTTAAAAATAGCAAAATACTCAGCACAAAGTTTTCACGGTGGATTAATAATGGTAATTTACTTTATGGCATTAATTTCGGCAAACCTAGGATTAATGAACCTACTGCCAATTCCAATGCTAGACGGTGGACACTTAATATTCTTTTTATTTGAAATAGTTGTTGGAAAACCAATACCAGATAAAATACAGGAAAACTTACTAAAATTTGGTTTTGGTCTTTTAATTTGTATCATGATTTTTGCAACAGTAAATGATATACGAGGATTTTTCTAAAACAATACAAAAAACAATTGACTGTTTCATAATTTACATTACTTTTTAGTAAATATTAAATTTAATTATGAATAATTTATTTTCTTTTGCAAAAATATTTGAGATAAATAAAAACTTTTTTATTTTTCTACTACTAATTTTTATAGCTGGAATTTTTACATTATATTCAGCAGCCAGTGGTAGTTTTTCACCATGGGCATCAAAACAGATATTATATTTCATATATTTTTTACCAATAGCCCTTATCATAGTATTAATAGATATTAATATTTGGTATAAACTTTCATATATTATTTACTTTTCAGCTTTATTTCTCCTAATTTTTGTGGAATTCTCAGGACATACAGCAATGGGCGCAACTAGATGGCTCAAAGTTGCAGGAGGTGTTACTTTACAGCCATCAGAAACCATGAAATTAGCCCTTGTAATCGGCTTAGCTAGATATTTTTCAGGAATAAATATAAGAGAAATACAAAAAAATAAAAAATTGTTTATTCCAATATTAATGATACTAGCACCAGCAGCATTAGTTTTAAAACAACCAGATTTAGGAACAGCATTCATTTTAATCGCCATAGGAACCAGCATTTTATTTTTAGTCGGAGTTCAATGGTGGAAATTTGCTATATGCGGAATTTTATTTATTTCAGTTTTACCTTTCGCTTGGAAATATGCACTACACGATTATCAAAGAAAAAGAATCGAGGTATTTTTAAATCCAGAAAGTGATCCATTAGGTTCTGGATATAATATAACACAATCAAAAATAGCGATAGGTTCTGGCGGATTTTTAGGCAAAGGTTATCTAAAAGGAACCCAAAGTCAATTAGCCTTTTTGCCAGAAAAACAAACAGATTTCATATTCACTACATATACAGAGGAAACTGGATTTGTCGGTGGCATTTTTATAATAGGTTTATACTCAACATTAGCAAGCTTTGCCTTTTGGTCAGCCTTTAAATCAAGATATACTTTTAGCAGAGTAATAATAGCTGGTGTCGGATTTTTAATGTTCTTTCATGTTTTTATAAACATAGGAATGGTAATGGGAATATTGCCAGTAGTTGGAGTTCCTTTACCTCTATTTTCTTATGGCGGTACTATAACAGTGATATCATTATTGTCTTTTAGCTTTTTGTTAAACGCAGATTTATATAAGGATACTGAGATTAAAAATGGCAGATTGTTTTAAGCTTTTCATTAGTAATTATTTTTACTAATTAAGAGATAAAAAATATTTATTAATTTTTAAAAAAAATAATTGACAAGTATATATATTTTATAATACAATGGAATAATTACATTAATTAATTTGATTTATATGGCTGAAGTGGTGGAAAAAACAAATGCGGAAAGATTAAGAGAAATAGAAGAAAGAAGAGCTGTGAAAAAAATTGAAATAATTTTAACGGATTCAACAGCACGAGACTTATTTAAGGCAGATTTTTCAAGAGAACCGATGCTTTTATTATTAAGTAATCAAAATGTTCTTAAAAAAATTTTAACTTTTATAGAACAAAATCCTAATTTAATACGATTAAATACATTCTTAAAAAAATTTAATGCTGAGCAAATTCAAGAAGGATTTCTTGCGATACGAGAATTTCAATTAAAAATGATTTTAATGGCATTGCTAAAATCCTCTACTAAAGAAGAATTAGAACAAGAACATCTTGGCTCCTTAAAAGATATAATACCATCAAATCAACTGGAAGAACTTAAACTGGAAGAAAAAGTACTAGAAGAACTATTTACGGGAAAAACAATAGAAGAAGAAAAAGAATTAGAAACAACAGTACTTTCAGAAATTGAGGATGAAAATTTACGAAAAATTATAGAACGCCACGAAAAATTTGTAAGAAATTTGGAGGAGAAAATCGATAAACAACAAATAATTTTTCAAGGAAAATACGAAAAATCAAAAACTGTAGAAGAAGCTTTACAAATTCAACAAGAATGGCAAGAATACTTAGCAAGTGTTATGAAAGTATTTAATTCTACAAATGAAGGTATAATAGAACTTTTAAATGAAGAAATTGAAAGAAGACCATTGTCCTTTGACCGAGATTATAAAGAAAAACCACATGAAGAAGTTGAAAGATCATTAATAAGATTAAAAGCTGCTATTGATAATCTTGAGCAATTGTCTAAAGAAATAGTAGGAACTTTTAAAACCAAAGGAAGAGATTTTGCACAATTCATTAGAGAAAAAACTCTCAAAGATAAAGGCGATAGATTGGTTGCTGCTGGTGCTGATATACCACAATTACATGAAACTGGAATTTCAGAACAACCACAAAATCCTGAAATTACATTACCAAAACCAACACAAGCTACAAGCCAAGAAACACCAGTATTAGCTCTTAATGCTATTGTAGCAGTTGTGGCTTTTGCTTTTGGAAATATTAATACGAATAGTAAATTCAGTGTATCTTGTAGTATTAACGAAGGTTTTAGTACTGGTTTGCCTAATAAATTAGATGATAATATAGATTTTCAGTCTGTAATTAGACTTTCTCAAATATTTGTAGCTGCGGGTATAAAAAATGTAATAAAAAATGCAGATGGTAGTTTTACTTTTGATGTTGTTAATGGAGAGAAAAAAACAGAGACAGCAGTAAATTTTATTGAAAGAATACAAAAAATTATGCAAATTATGTATCCTGAACCTAAAGAACCCATTACAAATGGAAATGAAGTAGTTAAATTCTTTAATACAGAAGAGAGAGAAAATCAATGTTTTGAAAATATAAGACAAAGTATTTTTGAGAAAACTACGGGTTGTCAATCTTATGTAGTTAATGAGGTAAGACAATTGCCTGGTGGTTTAATTGAAAAAAGATTAACTACAGATGGAGATCCAAGATTACCTGGTTGTGGTTCACACTCTGTTGTTACTAGTAACAGACCTAAAATTGCTATAGCTACTATAACTAACTGGATTAACTCTAATGAGAAAGATGTCATAAAATGTGGTGAGTCAGAAGAAATAAATTTGACAGAAAAAGATATTAAAAAACATCCTTTTGAATTAGAATTAGTTCATAATAGACGGAATGGAAAAGCACCTGAAAAAGTTTATGTTTTAAGAACTGACGGATCAAAAACAAAAGGCGAACTTCAAAGTAAAATTGGAAAAATAGAAAAAGTAGAAAATATTAAAGCTGCTGAAAAAATTGATGAAGACAAAAGGAAATCTCAAAACATTAATTTGATGACTTCTAAAGATGAAATAGAAGCAAAAGAAGTTGATAGACCACCAGTAGTAGGAAATGTTAGAGGACCTTTAAACCAATATAATGCTGGAGAATATTATGAAGATTGTACTGGAGCAGTAGAGCGAAATCCTCAGAGTTTGATTAGACAGTATAAAGAAGAGACTGATAAAAAAGAAAAAAGAACACCTTCTGAAAAGCCAATATTTACTTTAAAATCTCAGGAAAGAAAGATACTAGGTCAATTAAAAATAAATAGAGCACAATAATTATAGAAGTACATAATAGCTTAAATAAAAAGAGATAGCTAGCCTATTTCTTTTTTAGGATAGGAGATATATAATAAGAAGAGAATGTTATAATCAAACTACTTTAACATTGCATTATATTTTTAATATATAGTTTTAGAAGTTTGAATCCAGAAATATCCATTCATAATTGTTTCTTAGTCTAATGTGAATTAAAAACTATAATTCTCTCTCTAAAAACCAATATTTTAATTGACAACTTTTATTATAAGTAATACAACTAAACTGATATGAATAATTATTAAAACACATATGGAAGAAAGAAGTTTAGACAGAAACAAATTAAATGCAAGCGCTGATATTTTTATGCCAAACGATGGATTGTTAGAAGTACAAGTCTCTCCACAAAAAGGTACAAAATATCTTCTAATTCCAACTTTCGAAGTTTCCAGTGATAGTGATAGTGATTTTCCCAAAAGAAAATGGCCATGGGGTGCTTCTTGCATTTGGTATGCCACTGTAAACCCAGCTACAAGAGATGAATATTTATTATTGAAAGATGTGATAAGAAGTTGTAAATCATCTGATTCCATACCTTATGACATGTTAGAAAGACTTAAAGAGTTTGATCCAGTAAAATATTCTGATTCTACGAGAATTACTAGAAACTTTTTAGCTGAAGAACTAGAGGAGCTTGATGCAAGTGTCAGGGCTGAAAATATTCCTTGTGCAAAAGTTGTACGATTGAATGCAAAAAAAGTTAAAACTAATTCAATTGCGCATACAAAAGTTATTGCAGTTTCAACATTCAAATTGACCGCTAGTAATACTTTTAGGGTTCAAATGAGTGAATCGAGTAATTCATATGTTGATTTGCATTTTGATAGCACAGGTCAATATGCAGGTTGTGCGTTTCTTTGCGGAAGTGATACATATGAAAGAACTAAATTTACTGATAATTATATGTCAGAAGATTTTGATAGAGGTGCATTAAAGGGAATTCTTAACGGACTTACTGGCT
>JAQTXT010000114.1 GCA_028688645.1 Rickettsiales bacterium | reverse complement strand
GTAAGAATTAAGTATTTTTTATTTAACTCTTCTCTTTTTTGGTAAGATTTTTCAAGTTGTTTATTGTATTTTGGGTTTTTTTCAGCTAATAAAAGTTTCATTTGCGAGTCTAATTTATTGATATCGCTGATTAATTCTTTAGCTACTACAGTTTTGTCTAAAACTGCAAATGCAAAATACTCTTCTTTATTTTGAAAATTTTCTTTTATTTTTACACCTTTCAAAATACCACTTGATAATTCTTCCATATCTTCAGAACTAAAGTTTTTTATCGTTTCTTCATCAGAAGATAAAGAACTTGTAAAAGTAGATTTAACATTAGTTTCAAAATATTTTAGAATGTTATTTCTTGCGTCAGTTTTTGCGCTATTTGAACTTTTTCCATATCCAGAAGCACAAATTTCATTGCTTGCACATTCTTTGTATGGATGATTAATCCATTCAGGATTTGAACTAGCATAGCATATATTAACTGATAAAAAAATAACAAAAAGAGTTAGAATACAATTCTTTTTCATAAATTCCCCTTATTAAAGACTACTCTAAATTTATATCAGCTTCTTCGGCATTTTCTTTAACAACTTCTTTTATTTCTTGTTTTGTTCCTTCTTCTTTAATTTTTTTGTATTGTTTTTCAAGCATTTCATTTATGAGTTTATCATGGTTAGCTCTTTTTACTCTTGATAATTGGTAACAATAATATGTTGTTTTATCTTTATCTGCGCCTAATTCAACACTATATTTTCTTTTTTCCCAATATCCATCTCTCAATTCAACACCAACTAATTTGCTTTTTACTTGGTCTTTAATTTCTTCTTTTTTGTTATTATTTAATAATAGTTCTTCCATTTGAACTTCATTTAAACCGCTATATAAATCATCTATTTCATCATTGATTTCTGCTGCTATAGTTATATTTGTATTTACGATTGCAGATTTTTCACATAATCTTTTATCAATGCTTTCACTTTCTGCTTTAAAATATTTATATTTATCATTTTCATTTTCTTTTTTCTTTTCATATTTCTTAACATTACTAATCCATACAGGTTTTGTATCGTTAGAATAATCGGAAATTACGTAATCAAGCTTCTTACCAGAACACGCAGTAACTAATGTAGCTAAAAGTAAAGACGAAATAATTTTTTTATTCATAATATTTATATTATAATTCAACTGATATAATACTATTTGGAAAAAAGAAAAAATCAACAAATTAATTTTTTTGATTATTCTGTCATTTTAAAATCTTATCGCATCATTTATATATTATAAACTCAATAACAAGTAATAATATTCCTTTACTATGTTTTTGCTTTTGTATGTTGCATGTTGATATTGACTATGACAGTTAAAAAAATATTGATTTTTATATAGTTAAAGATATTATCAAAATGTATAATAACTATTATCAATGAAAAAGTTAATATATTTGCTTTTGGTGTGCTCATTGTCTTCTTGCTTGCAAAGTAATGTAAAGCGAGTGAGGATAGTTGATGCACAGGGTAACCCAGTGAAAATAAATAAAATTGTTCCTGAATTTAATGAAGAACAAATGAAAAAACAAAAACAAGCTTTTGATTCTTCTAAAAAAAATAATTATAGTGCAAATGCTGGTGTTAATGTTGATACCAATAATATTAAGTTTGTTAATAAGAATAGCGGAATAATGCAACAGATTAATGATCCAAATTTTATATCAGTTGAAAATAATTTGCCAGATGATGATGTTTTTGCAGATAGGATAACGAATTTTAATTATGTTGAAAATGAACAAAAAATACTTCCTAATGGAGAAAATGGTACTCCTTCGGTTGGTGTTTATAATAAAGATGATAAAAGTGTGGTAAAAGGTAAAAATTCTGTTCATAGAGTTTTAACCCATAACAGTATTAAGAATAATGTTGTTGAAGATAATACTACTAATAGCAACACAAAAACAACATCAAAAACTCGTAAGACTACTAAGAAAGATAATAATAAAAGTGGCGGATATTTTATACAAATAGGCGTTTTTAATGAAAAATCAAATGCTGAATCTTCTTATAGTAAATATAGTAAAATTTCAAATGGTGTTATAAGTGATTATTCTTCAAAAGGTAAAATTAAATATAAAGTTTCATTAGGACCTTATAATGATAAAAAAATAGCTGAGAAAGATTTGGAAAAAGTAATAAAAATGGGACACTATGATGTTTATATTACAGAAAAAAAATAGTATATTTTTGTTAGCTTTCTTTTTAACTTCATGTCATTATTTTTTTCCACAAGAACCTGTTGCTGAAGTTAATGACAGGTTTAAAGCTGATTATGGTTATTCGGTTAATAAGGCTAAGAAAAAGCATCAGAAATCGATAAAGGAATCTGGTTATGATGGAAATGTAAGTATAGAAAAGACTGCTTATGGCAGGATAATGCAAAATAGACTTGATTTCATTGAAAGTAATGCAAAAAATAATCCTTATGTTTCTGTTGAAAGAGCTGGTGAAGAAAATTTAAAGTATTTATCTTATAATCATGGTATTTATACTAATCCAGATGCGGATATTTTTGCTGATATGAAAATGCCAAGAAGTGATTTTAAATATTATAATATTGGTAAAAAAGATTATGATGAGATAAGTAATATAGAATTGCAAAATTCTTATGATTATTTATATGTGGTAAATCAAGAAAAGTTAAGACAAATTGAAATTGCTAGATTAAGAGAAGAAGCTGTTCAAAAGCAACAAAAACAAGATGAAGATCTCGTTAAAAAAAGTAAGAGTGGTTTTAGGACTTTGGTTGATAAGGTAAAAGGTTTATTGAATTAATAATTGTGAAATTAGTTAGGTTTCAATCTGATGAAAATAGTTTTTTGGGATTATGATGGCACTCTTGTTGATACTGAATTGCTGTATAAAGATTCTATAGAAAAGTATTTTGGAAATAATAATCTTTTATTAAAAAACATCTCTAATGAATATTTTTTCGAATTTATAAGTGGTAAGCATCCAGAAGATTTTGTTTTTAAACTCAAAAAAGATGGTTTTATAAAAAATATTAATATTAATTGTGAAGAGGTTAAAAAATATTACACAATATATTTCAAAAATTTGAAACAAGGAGAAATAAAAATAGTTAGTGATGTAGATTTTATTATAGAAAAATTGTCAAAGTTTGATGATATAGTCATGTGTATAACATCCTCATCTTTTATTCATGATTTTCAAATTAAACACAATAATGTACATAACAAAATATTGGATAAAAATTTTGATTTAGATAAAAATGTTTATTTGTGTGGAAGTATTAAAAATTGTCATTTTAAACCAGCGCCTGATATTTTTATTTATGCTTTTGATGATATAATAAAAAAATATAATTTAAGCTTAACACAAAATGATGAACTATTTATAATTGAAGATTCTATTGCTGGGTGTTCCGCTGGTGCATCGTTTAAAAAAATTAAAAATAATGAAATTAAGATAAAAGTTGTCGGTGTTAATATTTATCCTTATAAAAATAATAATGAGTTATTAGTAAATGGTGCTGATGTTGTAGTAAATAATACTAATGATATTTATTCTATCCTTTCAATATAAGGAACCACATTTAAAACGGGAGCTATGTGCTCTATAATTCTTGCAAATATTGGAGCAGCTATATTACCACCAGAAATAGTTTCTTTTGTAAATTCTGTATCTTCTGGACTTTCAACCATTATATAAACTAAAAAATGTGGATCGTTCATAGGGAATATGCCAACAAAATTTGCCATAATATTTCCTTTTTGATATTCACCTTCACTATCTAATAATCTAGCAGAACCAGTTTTTCCGCCAACTGCATAACCTAAACTATTTGCTCTCCAACCACTTCCTCTTTTAACGACACTTCTTAAATATAAATTAATTATTTTTGATGTCTTTTCGCTTATTATTCTTTTTTCTTCCGATATTTCATTTTGAGCGAATTTTGGTGTTTTCATTATACCACCATTAACTATACCACTAACACCCATTATAACATGAAGAGGTGTTACAGAAATACCATGTCCGTAAGATGCCGTAATGGTATTAATATCTCTCCAGACTTTTGGTAATAAAGGTTTTGCTAATGATGGAAAATTTGCTGGAACTCTATCAAGCATTCCTATTTTTTCAAGAAAAGCTTTTAATTTTTCAGTTCCAATTTCTAATCCGATTAATCCTGCTCCAACATTTGATGAATAAACTAAAATATCTTCAGGAGTTTCAAATCTCTTAGAATATTTATCTTGTTTGATTTCGTATTTTCCATAACTTATTATTTGAGAAACATCGTATTTTTTATTTGGAGTTGTTGTGCCTTCGTCTAACGCTAAAGCTATTGTAAATATTTTAAAAATAGAGCCCATTTCATATAATCCATATGTTGCTTTATCATATAATTCTTCTTTCGTAGCTTGATACGATTGATTTGGATCAAAATCTGGTAAATTTACAATAGCTAGAATATTTCCAGTTTTAACCTCACTTATAATACCAATGACACTTTTTGCATTATATTTTTCCATTCCTTTTATTAACTGCTGTCTTAATATAGATTGCAATCTTATATCTAAAGTTAGTTGCAAAGGACTACCATTTGAATATTTTAGGTATTTATTGTATTGTTTTTCTAATCCAGCTATTCCATTTCTATCTATATCGACATATCCAACAACATGAGAAAATAAATTTTTATGAGGGTAAACTCTACCTTTGGTGCTATTAAATTCAAACCCAAGAATTCCAGATTCTTTAATTGCTATTTGTTGCTTTGGAGTAATATTCTTTTTAATTAAAATAAATTTTGCTTTATTAGTAGTACTAATTAATTTATTATATAATTTTTCTTCACTTATTTCTGGAATAATTTCTTTTATGATCTTTGAAGTTTTTACAGGATTTGTTAATAAATCCCTATTTAAATAAAAATTAACCAAATCTATATCTGAAGCAATAATTACACCATTTCTATCGAGAATTGGACTTCTAATTTCTATATTATTAATTAAATCGGATAGTTGAATATTATTTGCATTATTTCTTAAGACGACTGATACATAAAATAATTTTCCTGTTAATATGCAAAAAACTATCACTAATATACAAATAACAAATTTTAGCCTGTCTTTTGAAAA
>JAQTXT010000007.1 GCA_028688645.1 Rickettsiales bacterium | reverse complement strand
ATGAAAAAATAGCCGATGAAGATCGTTACAAAAAATTAAGTGACGAACAGTTAAACAAAATTAGTGAATATTTTAAAAAAAGTACCGAACATTTATCTAAAACAGACAGTAATAGTAAAAATTTTTCATTATTTTTAAATTTTCTTGATGGGTATGGTTTTAAATCTGCTAATTTCAGAAATAAAGCAGAAATAGAATTCAACAACTTTTCAAAAATACTTTTAAACATAAGATTGCAGCAAGCTTATAAGGAAGAAAACGCATTTGATTTCACAAATGCTTTTAGAAAATTTTTAAGCTCTCCCTCTATTGTATTAGAAAATTTAGATAGCAAATCTAAAAAATATTTTAACTATTATGTTAATGAATTATTTGAAAATGAAAATATTAAATGGGAGAATAATACACAACTGGTATTTAATTTTTATTCAACAATTTCTTGCTTGGATGAAAAAGAAAGAGAGTCTATTGATCTCACAAAATTTAAGAAATTTTTAAAAAAAGAAGAAAATTCAAAAAAGCTGGAAATATCCGCTTTACATACATTAGATTTGTTCTGTGCTTTCTTAGGTTCGAAATTTAAAGAAGCTGAAGATAAAAAAGATAAAAAGATTGAATTTTTCCTTCCGGATTTTTCTTCAATTACACAAAATATTTCAGGAATTGCTAATCTAATTAAAGAAGGGCATATAAAACAACTAAACAATATAGAAGAAAAAAATTTAATATTTATGGAAAAAGCAGTTGATATTTATTTAGGAACCATAAAAGAAGAGGAAAAACTTAAATATACTAAGGTAATGGACAATTTTAGATTAAATATGAAATATATAAGGGAAGCTTTAAAAAGTAAAACTAAAGTAGATGTTGAGGATAGCAGTAAAACAAAACCAACTTCCCCTAAATTAACACTTCCTCCAAAATTAGAACTTCCTTCATCATATGCTCCTTCGCCTAGAGATTCTATAGCACAACAAACTATGGAAACGACTAGAGCCTTTCAAGCAAAGACAGAATCACTATCAGCAGAAACAAAAAGATTGCAACAAGCTTTTAAAAAGGCTGAATTAACAATACAAAGAAAAAATGAACTAATTAAAGATATAATAAGAGGCAAAAAAGTTTTTGATAATGAAGATTTTTCTGAAATTAATTTTCGTTTAGTTCTATCTGAATTGAATTTAGATGGATTAAAAGGTTTTACATTTAATAATTGTAGTTTTAATGAAGCAAATTTTAGTCAAATTAAAAAAATAACCGAATGTGAATTTAAAGAATGTAAATTTATTGAAGCAAATTTTAGTGGAATAGAAATTTTACATTGTAATTTTTCTGATTGTAATTTAGAAAAAGCAGATTTTCAAAAAACACAAGTAAAGAGTTCAGTCTTTAATAGATGCAATTTAAAAGAATTAAATATAAAACGGGGATTTTTTAAAGAGTGTAAATTTTTTCTTTGTATTTTACTTGGAATAAAAACAAATTTTAGTTTATTAAGAGGGGGACCATTTGTAGGAAAATGTGAAATGGATCAGAATACTAAAAAGAGTATAGGAAGAGACCCATTCTTATCTGCACAACTACCTGTTGGAACAACTTCATTAGGAAGAACATTAGAAGAAGAAAAAAGAAAAGAAGAAAGAACTGCTCAAAAGGCAAAAGAAGTAAAAAAAGTTCCAGAAAATAGTAGTAAAATGGAGAAAATAAAAATAAGTACTAATAGTAAAAAAATGATAAGTTTTCTAAAACTTCATTTTGAAAGAGGATATTCTCAGTTACCATTAAAATCAATTAATGAATTTGGAGAAAGTGTCTCAAATGATCTAATTTCTGGTACTTCAAAAGATGTACAAACATTATTTTTAATAACAACATCATTTGCAAATAATTGTCCAATATCTGAAGAATTAAAAAAAGATTTCGGAGAAATTAATCAAGAAAATCTTGGAGAATTAAGTATTGTACATGATATCAGTAGTAAAATTATAAAAGCAATGGATAATCAAAAGAAACATAGCAGAGAAGAATTAACAGTAATGGATAGAGCAAGACAGGTTAGATCAGACGAATCACAAAGATTTATTTCTATTTCTTGTTGTGCTTAATAATTTTAAAAAGCGAAGTTAATATTAAATAAATTTCGCTTTTTTACCTTCTTCAATAGTACCGTCAAACTCTTTTATGCCATCTTTTATATGAATTAATCTTTTACTGTATTCAGCTATATCTGGCTCATGTGTAACCATAACTATAGTAATATGCTTTTCCTCATTTAAGCTTTGAAAAATTTTCATAATCTCATCACCAGTTTTGCTATCAAGATTTCCAGTTGGTTCATCTGCAAATACAACACTTGGATTATTAATCAATGCTCTAGCAATCGCTACTCTCTGCTGCATACCACCAGATAATTGGTTTGGATAATGATATTCATATTTTTCTAGTCCAACTGATTTTAATATTTCAAAACCTCTTTCTTTTCGTTCTTCTGCTAACAAACCACAATAAATAAGTGGTAATGCCACATTATCAAGAATAGTTCTTCGTTGTAATAAATTAAATCCTTGAAAAACAAAACCAATTTGATCTCTTCTAATCTCAGCAAGTCTATTCATATCTAAATTTGCAACATTTTCACCGTTTAAAAAATAATCACCACTAGTCGGCTTATCTAGGCAACCAAGAATGTTCATAAATGTTGACTTTCCAGACCCAGATGGTCCCATTATAGAAACAAATTCACCATTTTCAACTTCCAAGCTTATTCCTTTCAAAACCTTTTGAATTAAACCACCACTTAAAATGTAATCTTTATAAATGTTTTTTAGATGAATTAAAGGCATTGTATATTTTTTTTCATTTCTTCCAAGATGATAAATCTATTTTTATGAATTTCAATAACTTTATCTTGCTTTTTTAATAGATTTTGTTCTTATTGTTTTGATTGTCTACTTAATTAAAATGGAAATATCAAATTTTGAAAAGGAAAAATTACAAAATTATGTTCAATTTTTACTAGAATATAATAAAAAAATTAATTTAATTGGTAAATCAACTACCGATGATATTTGGAATAGACATATTGTTGATAGTTTTCAAATTATAAAATTAATTCAAAATAAAGATATAAAACTGGCTGATTTAGGTAGTGGGGCGGGATTGCCAGGTATAGTTCTTTCAATATGTGGAATAAAAGAAGTTCACTTATTTGAAAAATCACCAAGAAAGTGTGAATTTTTAGAAGAAGCAAAAAATTTTTCTGACAATAAAATTATTATTCATAATGTAGATATTTCTCAAATTAGAGATAATACTTTTGATGTAATTGTATCAAGAGCATTAGGAAATTTAAGCTTGCTTCTGAATTTTTCATTAAATTTTAAAAAAAATAATACAAAATGCATTTTTCCAAAAGGAAAAAAAATTTTTGAAGAATTAGAGCAGACAAAAAAGGCATGGAACATTGATTATAAGCTTACTGATAGTTTAACATCTAGTGAAGGTAAGATAGTTGAAATAAATTCATTTTGTAAAAAATAATTGAGTTTAAAAAAAATATAATTTACACTATGCAAAGAGATTATTAAATAACAACTTTAAAAGATAAAGTATGAAATTATTAGAAGGAAAAAAATGTTTAGTATTGGGTGTTCTAAATGAGAGATCCATAGCATGGGGTATAGTTCAAGAAATGGCTAATCAGGGAGCTGAATTGTGCATGACTTACTTAGGTGAAGCTGGACAAAAAAGAGTTGTACCTTTAGCTGAAAAATTAGGTTGTAAGTATACATTACCTTGCGATGTTTCAAGTGGAGAAGACATGAATAAATTATTTGCTGATATTGAAGCAAAATGGGGTAAATTGGATTGTATGGTTCATTCTTTAGCTTTTTCAGATAAAAATGAATTGAAAGGCAGATTTTCCGATACATCAATGAAAAATTTTGAAGTAGCTATGAATATTTCTTGTTATTCTTTAATAGATTTATCAAAAAGAGCTAGACCATTAATGGTAAAAGCTGGCGGTGGTTCTATTATAACTATGACATATTATGGTTCAGAAAAAGTTATTCCTCATTACAATGTTATGGGTGTAGCAAAAGCAGCATTAGAAGCTAGTGTCAGATATTTAGCAGTTGATTTAGGTAGGGATAATATAAGAGTTAATGCAATTTCTTCAGGTCCTGTTAAAACAATGGCAGCTATGGGTATTGGTGATTTTAATTATATGTTAAAATACAACGAACTTAACTGTCCTTTAAAAAGAAATGTTACAATAGAAGAAAATGGTAGAACAGCTGTTTATTTGCTGAGTGATATGTCGTCTTGTATGACAGGTGAAATAATTCATATAGATGGTGGATACCATGTTGTTGGAATGAAAGATCCTACTACGGAAAACTTAGAAATTCCAGAAGGAACAACAAATATTATATAATTGTATATAATTATTATTAAGGAGAGCTAAAAAGTGGCAAACAAGATGTTCTTCAAGGAGAAAAAATCATTCAAATCTGTATATATTACAGTTGCTGCATTGATTTTTGTAGCAATAGTATTTTTTTTCTTTAAAGATGAAAAAAATGATCTTGTAAATAAGTATAATGAAAAAATAAAAAATATGATTAGCGTTAATAAAGACGAAAAAGATTTAGGCAATATGCCAAATTGGAATTTATCTGATTTATACAATTCAATAAATGATAAGCAAATTGAATTAGATATTCAACAACTAGAAAAAGAAATAAAAAAATTCCAATTATACAGAGGAAGAGTAAAAGATTTAGATGGCAAAGGAATGTATGATGCTATAATTAGCTACGAAAATATAGGCGAAATTATGTGCAAATTAGGATCTTATTCTCATTTGAAATATGCAGAAAATTTATCATTGGACGAAAATGTAAAATTTTATCAAAAAATTAATGAAAAATTAACAGAATTGTCATCAAATTTAATATTTTTCCCATTAGAAATAAACAAAATACCTTCTGTACAATTAGATTTAATGTATACAGACTCAAAATCATTAAGAGTTTATAAATCAGTTATCGATGAAATAAGATTATTTAAACCACACCAATTAAATGAAAAGCTAGAAAGATTAATGATGGAAAAAAGTTTAGTTGGAAGAGATGCTTGGTCTAGATTGTTTGACGAAACTATGGATAATATGGTTTTTGAATATAAAGGCAAGCAACTTAACCAATCAGAAATGTTGGAATTAATGAATAACAAAGATGAAGAAATAAGAAAAGAAACATCTAAAATTTTTGGTGAAACACTTGCCAAACAAGAAAAATTATTTGCCTACATCACAAATACATTAGCAAAAGATAAAGAAATAAATGATAGATGGAGAAAATACAAAACACCAATTTCTTCTATGAACTTGAGCAATCTAATAGATGATGAAGTTGTTGAAGCTTTAAGGAAAACAGTAAAAGAAAATTACAAAAATACTGCCCACAGATATTATGCTTGGAAAGCTAAACAATTAGGAAAAGAAAAATTACATTATTATGATAGAAATGCTCCATTACCTTATAATGATGACAAAATATATAAGTATGAGGAAGCAAAAAATATAGTTTTATCTGCATATCAAGATTTTTCACCAGAAATGGCTAAAATTGGACAAGAATTTTTTGATAATGATTGGATAGATGTTCCAACGAGACAAGGTAAAAGAGGTGGCGCCTTCATGTCTCCAACAACTCCAAAAGTTCACCCATACATTTTGTTAAATTATGTAGGGAAAACTAGAGATGTTATGACTTTAGCACATGAATTAGGTCACGGAGTTCATCAAACATTGTCTGATAAAAACGGATTCTTAATGTCCCATCCGCCTTTGACTTTAGCTGAAACAGCTTCTGTATTTGGTGAGCAATTAACTTTTAGAAGACTATTAAGTCAAGAACAAGATACGCAAAAAAGAAAAGCAATTTTAGCTTCAAAAATTGAAGATATGTTAAATACCGTTGTTAGACAAATAGCTTTTCTAGAGTTTGAAACCAAAGTCCATGGAGAAAGAAAGAACGGTGAAATTCCTCTTGATAGATTAAATCAAATATGGCTAGATGTTCAAAAAGAAAGCTTAGGTGAAGAAAACTTTATTTTTGACGACGAATATAAAAATTATTGGATGTATATTCCGCACTTTATTCATGATCCATTCTATGTTTATTCTTATGCATTTGGCGATTGTTTAGTAAACTCACTTTATAGCATTTATCAAACAAATCCTAATAACTTTGAGCAGAAATACTTAACTTTATTAAGTGCAGGTAGCACAAAAAAGTATGATGAAGTTCTAAAACCATTTGGTTTAAATCCAAAAAATCCTGATTTTTGGCAAAAAGGAATTAATGTTTTATCAAACATGATTGATGAATTAGAAAACTTGAATTAAAGTTAATATATTATACAAAACAACATATCTTTATACAACATCTTTTTAGATGTTGTATATTTTTATTGACTTTGATAGTGTATAAATTATTATTATATATTACTATAAAACAAGGATAAATCAAAATGACTCAATTAAAAGGAACAGAAACAGAAAAAAATTTGCTAAAAGCCTTTGCTGGAGAATCTCAAGCGAGAAATAGATATACTTACTTTGCTTCTGTAGCAAAAAAAGAAGGTTATCAAGCAATAACAGCGGTTTTTGAAGAAACTGCAAATCATGAAAAAGAACATGCTAAAAGATTATTCAAATTTTTAGAAAATGGAGGTAATTTAGAAATTACAGCTACATACCCAGCTGGTAAAATTGGGACAACTGCTGAAAATTTAATAGAATCAATGAATGGCGAACATGAAGAAAATTCTTCGATGTATCCAGCTATGGCAAAAACAGCAAAAAAAGAAGGATTTCCTTTAATCGCTAGTACTTTTGAAAATATAGCTAAAGCGGAAATATTTCATGAAAAAAGATTTGAAAAATTATTAAAAGAAATTGAAACTCGAGAACTTTTGAAAAAAAATGATTTAGTAATTTGGAAATGTACGAATTGTGGCTATCACATTACAGCAAAAGAAGCACCAAAAATTTGTCCAGCTTGCAATCATGAACAAGGATATTTTATAGAAGTGGATGATATTTTGTTCTAAAAAAATATTATAAATTTTTTACACGAAAATTTCATAATTACCACAAATAATATATTATAATATTTATATTATTTCAACTAATTATAGTAGTAAATTGCAAGACTAGAGCGGATTTGAATATTAGAGATATTATTTAATTTCAATTGTATAATGAATTTTTTTGATAAAATTATAAAAAAAACAAATAAAATAGAATCTAGCTGAATCATTACACTCTGTTATAATATATATGGATTTTTTGTTGCAAAATAATTTTTACTATTTAATAATTAACCCATGGAAAAAAGTTAAATAAAAGGAAAATATGAAATTAAATAATAAAAAAGGTTTCTCATTAATCGAGTTATCTATTGTTCTTATTATCATTGGTCTTTTAATTGCTGGTATCACTGGTGGTGCAAGTTTAATTAAAAGTGCAGAATTAAGAGCTGTTATGTCTGAAATTAGAAACTATCAAACAGCAGTTAATGCTTATTACACAGCTAAAGGTGAATTACCAGGTAGTACTAATTCTAATGAAATGAGTTTTGCTGATACAGGTGTTGCTTGGGGTAACCTATTTGATGAAGGTATTACTGATAGTGAACCAGGAACTACTGCTGGTAGCGCTACTGAGTTAAATGCAAGTTATGGTATGACTTCAAAAGTTAAAGGTGCATTCTATGTTTTAGGATATAATGATGAAATGGAACAGAATGTTTTGTTTTTAATTTCTACTCCAGGAACGACTACTGAAGATCCGGCTGATTTAAAAGATATTGGTAATGGAACAGTAACAGCATTAACTAACGCAAGTATTACAAGAAAAGATGCTAAATTCCTAGATGATAAAATGGATAATGGCGTTATTGATTCTGGTAAAGTTTGGTCATTCACTGGTGGATCTACTACCTGCGCTTATGATGATACTACAGCGCAAAATTGTGTAATAGCTTTTGGTATCGGTATATAATTATTATAAAATTAGTAACACTATTATCTTTAGATGATAGTGTTATTTTATTTGTTTAAAAAATTGAAATAATATGTCTTCTTTACAAACTTTTTTATTTATAGTTCAAATAGTTCTTTCTGTTCTTATCATATTGTGTGTTCTTTTACAACAAACTGATGGAGATTCATTAAGTGGTATAGGCGGTGGTAATGGAAATGCTCAGATGCTTTCAAAAAGAAGTACAAGCACTCCGATGTCCAAATTTACAATGACATTATTTGTATTGTTTATGTTGAATTCAATGCTTTTAGCTACTTTTTCAGCTAGAGGTTTTGACAAAAATGATAATATTACTATTGAAAATATATTGAATACGAAAAATAAATAATTGTAATTAAGCTATTAAAAAAGGCATCATTTATTATGATGTTTTTTTGTTTCTTTTTTTTCTTCATTTGTGAACTTTTCCATTGCATAACTTAGGGTTATGTTCGAGACATTATCTATATTCTTCATCAAAAAATTTTTAAGTTTTTCCTTATCTTTTTTTCCAGCTTCTCTTAAAAGCCAACCGACAGCTTTATTAATCAAATCATGTTCATTTTTCAATAATATTTTTGCAATTTTAAATGTAGGCTGGAGAGAATTATTTTTTACAAACATCATAGTTGAAACTATAGCAATTCTTCTTTCCCACATATTTTCTGATTTTGATAATTTTAATAAAATATCATAATTTTCATTACAATAATTCAGCAAAAAATCACCTAAAATTTTATAGCATGAAATATCTACCAAATCCCAATTATTAATATACTTAGTATTAGCTAAATAGAAATCTACAATTTCCTTTTTATTTTTTGATTTTTTATATAAGTTTATCAAACTCCACAAAGAAACACTTCTTTTTTCATGTTCTTTAGATTTTATTAATTCTTGAATTTCTGCTAAATTCAAAGGATATTGTTTGGTTAATTTTTGTAAAACAGGAGATGATATTCCTAAAAAGATATCTCCTTCGGCATATTCACCTTTTGCAGTTTTAAAAAATCTCTGCATACCTTTTGCATTTTCATTATTTGCATTTTTTTCTATTTCTTTGATTAATTGTTCCAGCATACTATATTTTATAAAGTAAAAATAAATTCAATTACATCAATATTATAATTCCATTTTTTTGTATTTCCAGTTAAAATACCACCATATTTTTTATAGAAATTATTTGATTTTTCAAAGTTTTTCATAGTCCAAACTATTACTTTTTTGTAACCATTATTTTTTAGATTTATTAAAACTTCTTTTAGCAAAATTCCACCAATACCAAGTCTTTGATATTCTGGAAGAATATAGAAAGAACCAATTTCAACTTCCATTTTTGTATGTCTTTTTATTGAAGTATAACCAATTATTTTTTTATCAACCTCGGCTACAAAAATATTTTTATTTGAAATATCATCTAATCTATTTTGTAGCATATTTTCTGTTATATTTCTTGTATCTAAAACATCATTTGGAATATAGCCACGATATGACCCTTTCCAAGTATTCATATTAATTTCAGAAATTACTCTTGCTTCCTCTATTTTTGCTAGTCTAACTATTACATTCATAATGGTTAATTATTTGTAATCTCTATTCTAAAAGCCTCTTTATCATCTTTGACTCTCTTAGCTTGAGCTTCGCTTAAATTAGATTTTTTCCTAATTAAAGTTAAAGGCGGCAAAGCTAACATAATTTTATCTTTTGACATTTTAGACTTTTCAAACCATTCCAAAGGTATTTTGATAATTGGATCTTGTCCTGCGTGGATTACCGTTGTAATTTCATTAGTTTTTGCATTAATGAATTCGTTAATTATAAGTTTCAAAGTTTTGTCGCTATCTGGTGGCAAAAATTCTAATTCATCGCCAGCATCAAGTCTATTTTTAACTGCTACATTGATATAATCATTTCCCCAACTTAAAACATAACCCGCAAATTCATATTCACTTAATGATTTTGTCATGCCGTAATTAGTTGATAAATCGGTTGCACCACCATGAGCGAATGCTAGAGAGAAACCTCTATTTGAAATTGTATATAGCTCATCTAAATATTTTTTATAATCCCATTTTTCTGGATTTTCAAAATAATCATCAATAGCTTTTCTATAAGTTCTTGCCACCATGCCTGTGTAGTATTGAGTTTTATTTCTTCCCTCTATTTTTAGACAATCAATACCTATTTGTAAAAATTCTGGTAAAACTGGTAATAAACACAAATCTTTTGAATTCATCATGAAAGAACCTTCTTCTGTTTCTTCTATTGCAAGAAAGTCATTCGGTCTACATTCTTCTTCAAGTAAGAAATCAAATAATTCTTTTGTATCTTTATTTAGTAATATTTCTTTTGAAATATCTTCTTTTAATTTTAAGTGAACTTTATAATTCCATCTGCAAGAATGAGCACATTTTCCTTGGTTAGCGCCCCTTCCTGTAAAATAATTTGAAAGTAAACATCTGCCTGAGTAAGACATGCACATTGAACCATGAACAAAAGTCTCTAATCTAATATCAGGACATTTTGTTCTTATTTCTTTTAATTCATCAAATGTTAATTGTCTTTCTAAAACACACATTTTAGCACCCATATCTTGCCAAAATTTTACACCCAACCAAGATGTAACACTAGCTTGTGTAGAAACATGTAAATTCAAATTTGGTAAATTTTCGTGCAAATATTTAAAAACTGCAGGATCAGCAACTATTACACCGTCTGGTTTAATTTTTTTAAGTGTTTCGAGATATTCTGGTAATTTTTGAATATCACTATTGTGAGCAAATAAATTAACTGTTAAATAAACTTTTTTTTGCTTAGAATGCGCATATTCAATACCTTCTAAAACATCTTCCATCGTAAATTTAGATTGTGCTCTTAATGACATTGATGGTGTACCGCAATAAACTGCATCTGCACCATATAAGAATGCTGTTTTTAATCTTTCTAACGAACCAGCTGGAACAAGTAGCTCAGGTTTTTTCATATTTATCTTTCACAATGTTTATATCTGATATCCAGTATAAAGTTTAATATTCAAAAAACAAGATTATATATAAAAGTTTAAATACAATATAAAAATGTAAAAATTACAATTTATTATTTATTTGTTAATTTTCTGTGAAATGTTTTTATCGATAACTTTTGGACTACAATTTTTTGCGTTTTCTTTTAATAGTAATTCAATCTTGTTTTCCAACTTATTAGTTAAATTTTTAGCAAAATTTTCCATAATATAACTATCAACAGCATAATTAGCAAACCTATTATCGAACACATCAGAATCATCAACTATAATAATTTTGCCTTGTGTTATAAGATTTTTTTTGTCAAAAACTTTATATTCTGTTATAAAATTAATATTTTCAATCAATGTACTATTATTCAAAGAAACTAGTGATGTATTCCTTCTAGTTTGAATATTCAAAACTATTTTTAGATCACTTTTTTCTTCATATTTTATACTTGAATTATTCACTAAATTACTTAAAACAATTTTTTTATTTATTTTACTTAAATCAGAACTAATGAGTTCAAATTCAAATCCTCTATCCACAAAACAATAATTATTTTTTTGTGTGGAACAAGACATCATTATCAAAAATATTAAGCAAAAAAACTTTTTCATAAAAAATATTAATTATTTTAAAATGAATATATAATGATTTTTTTAAAATAAAAGATTAAAATTTATTGATAATATTCAGACCTTTTAATATTAATAAATATGAATTTTCAACAATAACGGTTAACTGATTGTTTTTTCTTGATTTTTAAATTACAATGAATACCATTCTACCATATATGTTTTATATGAATAATTGGAAAAAAGATGAAAATTGTAGGATCTATAAAGAATTTAAAAAACAGAGATAAAAATTGCAAAGTTGTTAGAAGAAAAAAGGCTAAAAAAGGTGGTGGTAAAAAATCTGTTTTAGTTGTAATTAACAAGGTGAATCCTAGATTTAAAGCTGCTCAAGGTTGATAGGTTTTGAATGACAACAAATAACGAAAACTCAAAAGGACAGTTGCATTGCTCGTTTTGTGGAAAACCGCAAAGCGAAGCTAAAAAGTTAATAGCTGGACCTGGTGTTTCTATATGTGATGAATGTGTTGCATTGTGTTATGATGTTGTAAAACATGAATTAGCTGGCAATACCGCTTTATTATCTTTTAATAAAGATAATTTAAAACCAAGGGAAATAAAAGCCGTTCTTGATGATTATGTAATTGGACAAGAAAAAGCAAAAAGAGTTCTCTCTGTTGCTGTTTACAATCATTATAAAAGAATAAATAATCTTAATGAAAAAGACAACGAGGTTGAAATAAACAAATCCAATATTCTAGTAATCGGATCTACTGGCTGTGGAAAAACTTTAATGGCACAAACACTAGCTAGAATACTTGATGTTCCTTTCGCTATTGCAGATGCAACTACATTGACAGAAGCTGGTTATGTTGGAGAAGATGTTGAGAATATAATTCTTAAGTTATTGCAAAATGCTGATATGAATATCGCAAAGGCAGAAAGAGGTATTATCTACATTGATGAAATTGATAAAATTGGTAGAAAAAGTGAAAATGCCTCTATCACAAGAGATGTCTCAGGCGAAGGTGTTCAACAAGCGCTATTAAAATTAATTGAAGGAACAGTAGCAAATATACCTCCTCAAGGTGGCAGAAAACATCCAAATCAAGAATACATAAAAGTTGATACAACTAATATTTTATTTATTTGCGGTGGAGCATTTATTGGCTTAGAAAAAGTAATTGCAGAAAGAAGTAAAGATACAACAATTGGATTTGGCGCAAATGTCAAAGTAAAAGATGACAAAAAGCTTAAAGATTTACTTAACCAAGTTGAAACTGATGATTTAATAAAGTTTGGCTTAATACCAGAGCTAGTTGGAAGATTACCAGTTGTATGTACTATTGATGAATTAAATGAGGCTGACTTAATAAGAATTTTAACAGAACCAAAAAATTCAATAGTTAAACAGTATAAAAAATTATTTCAATTGGAGGGTGTCGAACTTGAATTTGAAAAAGAAGCCCTACTCGCAATAGCAAACAAAGCTATAAAAAGAAAAACTGGTGCAAGAGGTTTAAGGAATATAGTAGAAGATTTATTAGTTGAAACAATGTTTGAAATACCATCAGATAAAGATGTTGAAAGAGTTATCATTACTAAAGATACAGTTACCAATAGAGAACAACCAAAAATTATTCTTAAGAAAAAATAGTTGAATTCACTTTAAACAGAATAAAAAATCTAGTTAATTTTATGTTTGTCATATATTAACTAGATTTTTTTTATTTATAAAATAATTCAAAATAAAAATTTATTTTTAAATTACGATTAAAACCTAAATAATTATTTATTACTTACTATGATCTGCTGATGCCACTGCCGAACTAAATCTTGATAAAGCAAGTCTTACTACATTGTGAGGAAATCCCTTCTGCCTCATAAAGCCTTGGATAGCTTGAGGTAAAGTATAGCGAGATCCCGTTCCCATATCTGTATAAGTTCCTAATGTATTTATATAATGCTCTGGTTTTTCTTGCATCAATTCTAAGAATCTTGCACAATTTTCTGCTGTGAAATTTAATGCTTCCATTCTTTGAAAAAGAATATTTAGATTTGTTGAATTAGCGACTTTTCTATAAACATCAACCGTAGTTTGATAAGGCGGTCTTCCTTCTAAACAATTGATTTTTAATTCTTGTACAGTTGGACAAACTTCCTTTAATATTCTAAATGGCTCCAATCCTCCGTCTACAGCATTCCAAAATCTATAATCTAAAAAAATTTCTCGAACAGTCCATCTCTCTAAGACAATTTCTTTTCTAGGATTTAATGTTTCTAATAATGTTATAGGCCTTGCATTTACTTTATCTACTGGATCTATAGTATCCTCCTTCGTCTTTTGTAAAATTGATGCATATTTTGTTCTATGTAAATTTTCCATTTTGTCATTAATTTTATAAAATAAATCAAGAGAATTAATATTTGTAGAATTTAAATGAAATGAATCTTCAAACGCCATTCCAGAAAATACACCTTCAAAAAAAGTTTGAATATGATTTAAAAGTGTTATATTATATTTATTTTTTTTATTTTCTTCACTAAAATACCAATCTAAAATATTTTTGAATAGCCTATTATAATCTTCTTCTCCAAATTGATATCTTAATCCCGCAATCTTTCGACCTTCTTTTTTTAACCATCCTATTTGCTCTTCTAGTGTAAAGTTATGAAATTCTTTATTACTAAAAACATTTCTAAACACTTTTGATTCTTCCATAACTTTTATAATTTTATTAATAATGGAAAATGTTGTATCATAATTATAAAATTTAGTCAACGAACTATTTTAACTAATTATGTATTTAATTAATACAAAGCTATTTTTTGATTGTTTTGTGTAAATTTTGTTTATTGCAACTAATATTTAAAATAGTACAATAAAAGTAATATCAAAAATCATCAAAATTGTATGAGAGCATTAAAAGGAAGCAAATTTATCTTAAGAGAATTTAAACCTCTTGAAGATGAAAAAAGTATTACTGATAATATTAGTAATCCAAAAATTTTAAACAAAATTAGTCTTGAACCTCCATATACAAAAGAAAATTATCAAGATTTTGTAAAATCTTATGAAGAAATTAAAAGTGGGTTAAAAAATAATAAACAGTTTATCATTGATGTGAATGGCGAAGCTGTTGGAGTTATAAGTTTGACGATAGGAAGAAAAAGTAAATCTCATGTTGGAACTTTTGGATATTGGCTTGGTGAAAAATATTGGGGACAAGGAATAGTTCCTGAAGCTATAAAAATATTGAGTGATTATGCTTTTAATGAGTTAGGATTATTGAAATTAAAAATTGATTTTTTAGAAGATAATTTAAATTCAAGAAGGGTGGCAGAGAAAAATGGTTTCGTCCTTGAATATATTCAGAAAAAAGAGTGTTTTAAAGAAGAAAAATATAAGGATCTGGTTTGTTTTAGTAGATTCAAATAGGAAAAATGATGAAAAGTAAAAATTATATAGGAAAAATCGTTGATGTGAAAATTGACAGACCTTTAGGTTCTAAACACCCAAAACATAATTTTATTTATGAAGTAAATTACGGCTTTATACCAAATACAATTTCAGGCGACGGTGAAGAATTGGATGTTTATGTTTTATGTGTTGAAAAACCAGTAGAAGAATTCAAAGGTATTTGCTTAGCTGTAATTCATAGAACAGATGATAATGATGATAAATTAATCGTTGTACCAAACGGTATAAAAATTACAGATGAAGAAATTAACAAACTGACCAATTTCCAAGAAAAATGGTTTAAACATGAAATTATTAGATAAAGTCATTTAAATTTTACATTGCACTAAAAAACAACTATAGATTAATAGTTTTTGGATTCCCGCTTTCGCGGGAATGACAGCCGACTGCAGTATTTCTGTCATTCCCGCGAAAGCGGGAATCCAGTTTGCATATAAAAATAGTGTGATGTAAATTTAAAATATATTTAATATTTGGGAGATATTATGACAGATTTTCTTTACAACAATAACCTTTATAAAATCTATTTTCAAGGTAACATTGATTGCAATAAGATAAAATTAATTCATTCGCCACAGAAAAAAGATATTTCGCAAGAAGGTTATAATTTTATAGCAAATAATTGGCAAAAAGTTATTGAAAAATCTACCAGTACTTATGATGGCGATTTAGTTGAGTTAGTAGCTTTTAAGAACAAAACTCTTTATTTTGATTATACAAAATATAGCTATACATTAGCCACAAAAAAATCTGAATGGAAAGATAGCTATAAATCAAATCATATAGCTTGCGGTGTCGTCATAAAGACAAGTGATAATAAATTTCTGATAGCAAGCGATTTAAAATTTAGAGATAATATCCAAAAATGGAAATTTATTGGAGGTTTTATGGATAAAGAAGACAAAAACATATTTGATTGTGTTAAAAGAGAAGCAGAAGAAGAAACAGGACTATCAAAATACATTACAAATTATAATATAATCAGTATTTATGGAACGGGTCATAGTTGCTGTGTTTGCGGGATTTCCAATATCTCATTATCTTCAAAAGAAATAATACATTATATTCAAGAAAATAAAGAACATATAAAAGATAGTCATGAAACCGCAATAGTAAAAGCTGTTGATTTCAACACCAAAAATATTCAAAATCTACTAGATTGTCCATTATTGAATTTTGGTAGTATGACAAGCTTAAATCTACATTTAATGAAAGAGTTTTCGTCAAAATAATATATTGGTAGTTGTAATTATATAAAAATACATCAAAATAATAAAAAATTTCTTGACATACAAAAAACAATAAATAATATTCTATTTGAAGTAGTTGTAGCTTGCCAAACTTCATGCTAGGGTTGTTCGGCGTAAAAAGCGAGACTTATTCTAATATAGGAACGAAGAAATTCGTTCCTGTATTAGTTTATAATATTTTTTAGTCATTTATAATTTTATATTTTTGCCAATATTAATATTTTCCTTAAAAATTTTATCATGTGAAATTACTACAATTGCACCTCTATATTGATTTAAAATATTTTCTAAAACCGCAATACTATCCAAATCCATATTATTAGTTGGCTCATCCAGTAAAAGCAATTCTGGTGTTTTTTCTCCACTTAAAACACAAGCTAAAGCAACCCGCAATTTTTCTCCGCCACTTAAATCTTTAATTTTTTTACATACAGCATCAGTTCTAAAAAGAAATTGAGCCAAAATATCCCTATAATCTTTCTCAGAAAGATTGGAATTATAGAATTGTATATTTGCTAAAATAGTTTTTTCATTTTGTAAAAAATCACAATATTGGTCCAAATAAGCAATATTTTTGGCATTTACTCTAATTTCTCCTTTAAATTCCATATTCGTTATTTGTTGATTGTGGATTGCGGGGTTAGTATTTGTTAGCGAATGAAATGGACTTAAAAATGCTTCATCCGCAATCCACTTATTCATTATCAACTTTAGTAAAGTAGTCTTTCCACTTCCATTTCTCCCCTCAATCACAATCCTTTCACCACCAAAAATCTCAAGAGAAAAATCATTAAAAATCTGCTTTACTCCATACCAAAAATTCAAATTTTCAATTTCAACTAAAAATTTATTGGAAAAATTATTTTGAGAAAATTTAAAATAAATCTTTTGTTTTACTTCAATTTTGCTTTCTAACTCAGAAATATTTTTCTCCGTTCTTTCAACTCTCTTAATATCTTGAACAACTAACTGCCCTCTTTTACTTTCTGCAGCCATTTTCATCAAACCATATCCTTTTCTTGGGTATTTATGACTTGCTAAACCTGCCTCTCCCTGCTTTCGTTTTTTCTCTGCAAATTCTCTTTCGCTTTGCAACATTTTTTTCTGATAACTAATTTTTTTATTTGTTTCTTCATATTTATTTTCTAATGCCTTTTCTTCAATCTCCTTCTGTTTTTTCCAATAATCAAAATTTCCGCCATAAACAAACATTTTAGTATCTTTCATACCAATTCGTCTTAATTCATAAATTTTATCAACCAAATTAAGCAATTCCCTATCATGAGAAACAACAATCAACCCACCATTCCAATTTCTAATAAATTCATAAAAATATTTTTTACTTTCATAGTCCATATTATTTGTAGGCTCATCAAGGATTAAAAAATTAGAATTTTTATCAATAATACTAGATAAAATCAATTTAACTTTTTTCCCACCACTTAAAGTATTAAAATCTCTAAGCAAATCAAACTTTAAACAAAAAAATTTCATTTTTTCTTGAATTTTATCAACGCAATCCCAATTTCCATCAATAATACCGTAATCTTCAGCTTCCGCAGTTCCTTCATCAATCTTTTTCAAACTAATTATTTGCTTTTCTAATCCAAAAACATCAGCAACAGTTTTAAAATTTAATTCATTGAATTTTTGGGGGAAATAAGAAATATTAACTTCATTTTTGATAATTTCGCCAGAATATGGTTTTAATTCTCCAATCAATAATTGAAGCAAAATAGATTTTCCAATACCATTTTGCCCAACAATAGCGACTTTCTCATTTCCAATAGTAAATGATAAATTCTCAAAAATAGTCTCAATATGATTAATCTTGTAAGTAAGATTTTTAATAACAAACATAAACAACCTTTAATTTATTTAGCAAACTTTCCGCAATCACTTGCAGAAAAATAATTCAAATTAAAGTTTTGTTCTCATCGTTGTTTTGTTTATTACTAACTCAATAAATCCTATAAATTTCTAAAAAAAATTCGTTCGGCAACCTAATTATATGATAATATTTTTATAAATTCAATAAATTTTGTATTGCATTTAAAAATAAAAAGTGGATAATCATACAGGAAGTATAACTTTAATTTATGTTTTTGAATAAAAAAACTACAATACTTATAACCAAGACGGGTCTCTAAACAGCGACCTGACCCCATCGTGTTGTGCGTAGTCAAATTAAAAATAAATAAAGAATAAAATGATTAAATTAAAAATAAAAAATGGTTCTGATCTAAATTTAGACAACCAAGTTAATGGATTTCAATTACTGAAACAATTAAATGATGAACAATTAAAAGGTATCATCGCAATTAAAATTAATGATAAAATTTGTGATTTATCAAATAATATTGATAAGGATTGTAATATTGAATTTATTGATAAAAATTCTCAAGAAGGATTGAATATTATAAGACATTCAACAGCGCACTTGATGGCTAGTGCAGTTAAAACATTACATAAAGATGTTTTGGTTGCTATTGGTCCATCTATTGAAAATGGATTTTATTATGATTTTGATGGTGAAAAACCTTTTTCAATTGACGATTTTGAAATTATTGAGAAAAAAATGAATGAAATAATTAAAGAAGATCCAAAATTCATTCGCGAAGAAATTTCAAGAGAAGATGCAATGAAATTGTTTAAATCTCAAGGTGAAATTTATAAATGTGAACTTATTGATGGTTTACCAAAAGACGATATAATTTCAATTTATAAATTAGGTGATTTTGTTGATTTGTGTAGAGGGCCCCATGTTCCATCAGCTAGATATTTAAAGAATTTTAAGTTAACAAAAGTTGCTGGTGCTTATTGGAAAGGCGACAGTAAAAACAAAATGTTGCAGAGAATTTATGGAACTGCTTGGGCTAATAAAGAAGATTTGGATAAATATTTTTCAATGTTGCAAGAAGCTGAAAAGAGAGATCATAAGAAGATTGTTCAAGCAATGGATTTAATGCATTTTGAACCAGAATATGCACCAGGTGGTGTGTTCTATCATCCAAAAGGATTGTTTATTTACAATACTCTTATAGAACATATGAGAAAAAAACAAGAAGCAGTAGGATATGTTGAGGTTTCAACTCCTAGAATTATGAATAGATGCTTATGGGAAACTTCGGGACACTGGCAAAAATATGGAGAGCATAACTATTCAGGAAAAATGGAAGATGATACTCAATTTTGTGTAAAGCCTATGAATTGTCCAGGTGGAATATTGATTTATAATCAAGGTATTAAATCTTATAAAGATTTACCAATTAAAATGGCAGAGTTTGGAAAAGTAAATAGATTTGAATCAAGCGGTTCATTGAACGGATTGCTAAGAGTTAGAGAATTTACACAAGATGATGCTCATATTTTCTGTACTCCAGATCAGGTTGAAGAACAAATTATGGAAGCAACTAAATTCTATTTAGAAATTTATAGGGATTTTGGATTTGATGATGTAAAAATTAAATTATCTACAAGACCTGAAAACAGAATAGGTAGTGAAGAAATTTGGGACTTATCAGAAAAAGCTCTTGCTGATGCTTTAAATAAATTAAATTTACCATTTACAATCTTTGAAGGCGAAGGTGCATTTTATGGACCAAAACTTGAGTTTGTTTTAAAAGATGCGTTAGGTAGAGATTGGCAAATTGGAACAATCCAAGTCGATATGAATCTTCCAGCAAGATTTAAAATGTCATATATTGGTGAAGATGGACAAAAGCATGAGCCAGTTATGTTGCATAGAGCTTTGTTAGGTTCAATAGAAAGATTTATGGGCGTTTTAATAGAAAGCACAGAAGGAAAATTTCCTTTATGGTTAAATCCAGTTCAAGGTATGATACTCAATATCAATCAAAATGTTGAGGATTATTGCAATGAAATTTATGACAAATTTAAAGCTGAAGGTTTTAGAATTGAAAAAGATTTATCAAATGAAACTTTGAATTATAAGATTAGAAATTCGTCATTACAAAAAGTTCCTTTCTTAATAATTATCGGTGATAAAGAAAAAGAAAATCAAAGCATTACAATTAGGACTTTGGGAAGTGAAAAACAAATTTCTATGAGTTTAAATGATTTTATCTCTAAATTAAAAAAGAAAGTTGAAAATAAAACTAACGGTTTTGATTTATAATTTTTATATACAATGAAAAAAATTATCAGAAGGGATTTATTCCCTTCTTTTTATATGTTGATATTTAAAAATCTTATGTAATATAATCGTAGTGAATAAAAAAATAAAATATATATGAAAATATCTTTTTTAGGTTCTGGTGGAGTTGGCTGTACAACAGCTTTTACAAGTGGTATTAATAGCAATATATGCAATGAAATTGTTATGTTTGATATATTAGAAGATTTCTCAAAAGGAAAAGCGATGGATTTGCAACAAGGCTTTATTTTGAATAATAAAAATATAATCGTAAAAGGAACGAATAACTATAAAGATTTAACAGGAAGCGATGCAATTGTAATTACCGCTGGTATAGCCAAATCTGATGGATCAGTTAGTAGAGAATCATTGCTCAGCAAAAATAAAGAAATAATGAGTGATATCGCAAACAAATTAAAGGATGTAATATTATCTGGAGATAATCAACCACTAATAATTATGGTTACAAATCCAGTTGATGTAATTTTAAAACATTTTATTGATGTTGGAAATTTTAACAAGAAAAAGACAATCGGATCAGGTAATTTATTAGATACAGCAAGATTTAAATATTATCTAGCAAAACAATTAAATATAGAAGAAAATACAATTCAAACTATAACCATTGGACAACATGGTGCTAAAATGGTATATCTATTAAGCCAAACAAAAATAAATGATGAACCACTCTTTGATTATATAAAAAGAAACAATATAAAACCTGAAATATTAGAAGAATGTTGCAAAAAATCCACGAATGGTAGTGCTGAAATTATGACATTAATAGGCAAAGGTGAAACATTTTATGGCCCTGCTCTTTCAATATATAAAATTCTTGAATCATATTTTAATAATGATAAAAAACTTATACCAGTGTCTGTTTACACAAATGGTGAATACGGTTTCAATGATTGCTGTATTGGATTACCAGTTATAATTGGGAAAAATGGTGTTGAAGAAATTAAAATATTAGATATAACAGAAAATGAAAAAAATGAATTAATTGAAGCTAATAATTTCATTAATCAATTATAATACACATCATTTAATCACATGTGGATTTGACTAAATGTTACACTTAATTTACAGTTGATTATTCAAAATTCGCAAAAATAAATATTAGATTTTCTTCACGGGGATTAGGTATTATACAATACTTTCCACTCTTCTATATCTTAGAGCTTCAAGAATATGATTTTTCTCAATATTTTCTTTGTTTTCTAAGTCAGCAATAGTTCTAGCCACTTTTAAAACTTTTGTATAACCTCTCATCGAAATACCATATATTTCCATAGCTTTTCTGATAACAGCTTTCGTTTCATCGTCTAAAGCGGCATATTTTTCCAAGAGGCTATTAGTAGCTCCAGCATTAGTAAGTAATTTATTTTCAGTATTCAAATATCTTTGTCTTTGTATTTCTCTAGCATTCAAAACCTTTGCTTTAATTTCAGCACTACTTTCTATTTTTGATTTTCTTATTTTATCTTCATCAAAAATGTCAATTTTTGGAACTTCTATGCAAATATCAATTCTATCAAGTAATGGCCCTGAGATTTTTTCTTGATATTCTTTAGCACATTGTGGCGCTCTAGAACATTTTTTGCCTTCATCCATTAAATGCCCACATCTACAAGGATTCATAGCGCCTACTAATTGGAAATTTGCAGGAAAGGTTATATTTGAATGAGCTCTTGCAATAGAAACTTCACCGTTTTCAAGTGGCTGCCTTAAACTATCTAAAACTTGTCTTGGAAATTCTGGCAATTCATCTAAAAATAAAATTCCTCTATGTGCCAATGATACCTGTCCTGGTTTTGGTTTAGCACCACCACCAACCATTGCTGGCATAGAGCAAGAATGATGAGGATCCATAAATGGTCTATAAGTAATTAATTCTCCATTTTTAGTTTTTCCTGCAATACTGTTTATCATATTGATTTCTAATATCTCTTCAAGACTTAAATCTGGAAGAATACTAGGTAATCTTTTGGCGAGCATAGACTTTCCAGTTCCTGGGGGACCTATCATTAATAAGTTATGTCCACCTGCAGCGGCTATTTCTAATGCCCTCTTTGCTTGTTCTTGTCCTATTACATCTTTTAAATCTGGATATTCTGGCTTTTTTAATTCTTTTTT
>JAQTXT010000113.1 GCA_028688645.1 Rickettsiales bacterium | reverse complement strand
TTCATCTTTTTTTGCATTAAACCAACTTAGTCCTTTTTGATAACTTGGTTTTATGATTATTGTTCCAAAGTTTGTATATATGATGTTGTTAATATAGAAATTCATATTTGTGCTTTTTCTACTTCCTGTTTCACTTTTTAAATCTCTAACCCAGTTCTCTGTATCTCTGAGTGTTAATTCAGTTCCTGCATTTATTTTATATAGCTGTCTTCTATACATTACTCTGTCTATACCATATGTATGAGTTAATGTATCTCCATGTGTATGGAATGTAGTATAATATCCGTTTACAGTAGTTAAATATTTTGAATAATTCACACTGGTATTAAATGTCCAATAACCTAATGGAACAGAAAGACTACCATAAAATGCTTTATTATATCTTTTACTATTCTCCCAATCTAAATCTTGAGTATATTTTAAATAGATATTATCATTTATTGATAGTAAGTTATCTATATTAGTTCCTATATAAGCATTTCTTTCACCTGTAGACTCATTACCACTGTTTTCTGCTCCGATGTTGAGAGATATTGGGAAAGAGGAGTTGTTTGTTATGATTATGTCAGAATAACCTGCGTCTTTAAGTGTTTTTGGTTTAAAGACTGCTAATGAGTTGTTTGATAATGAGCTGTTTTGAGTTTGGGAAGTGTCGTTGCTTTTGTTTTTGTTTCTTTGATTGTTATTATCAACAGTCTCAAAAGTTCCTTCTAAATCATCAACAGCTCTTATATCCATTGTAGCATTATTACTCTGAAGCCTATTTATTTGGTCTAACCCCTGCTCATAATCTCTCAAATTAAATTCTTTTCCTTCAAGAAATGGAAATGCGAAGAATTTTTGCATATTGTTTCGGAATTTGTGAAATGAGGATTCTTTTATTTCAGAGATTTCGGTTTCATTGGTATTGTTGTATTTTTCAGTTTTATTTTTGTTATTTTCGTTATTTTCATTTTCTTTTGTAGTTTTATTTTTTTGATTTATTTGTTCTTGTTTTGTTAATTGTTCTTGTTTTGCTTTTTCTATCTTTTCATTCAGCTTATTATTATATCTTACATCAATCAACTCAATATTTCTAACTTTACCTTCTTCTATAACTATATTAAATATTCCTTTCTTAAGTTCTTCAATCTTTTCTGGAGTATTAAGATCAAAATATATTCTTGCATTAGTATATCCATTATCAATATAATACTTCATCAAATCTTCTTGAATTGATTTAATATTTTTTCTATTTATACATTGTCCTAAATATTTACCTAATACATCTTTCTTTAATGTTCTTCTTGCAATTACATTTCTACCATTAAGAACTATTAATTTAAATTCATATTTACAAGTTCCATCTTTATTAGTAGAACTTTCATCATTTCCAAATAGATTATCAGAACCATCAGAAGAACCACCATCAATTCCAGTTCTAGTCTTACGGATTCTCTCTGCTTCATTTATTCGCTGTTGATTTGCTTCTTGAAGTCGCTGTTGTTCTTGTTGCTGTTGAATGATGAGCTGTTGCTGAGAGAGTTGGTCATCGGTTAGGGCGAAGGATGGGGTGATAAAGAGTTGGGTTATCAAAAGGAGGATTGGGAGTTTGGTTGGAAGGTGTTTCATAAGATTAAATTAAAAATATTAATAATGAGCTTTTATAGTAATAATAAACATTCTAAAATAACTGCCAAAAAAATATAAAATTAAATTCAACCCACCTAATATATTTACCAAATATAAATACCATTTTGGTATAGAAATTTCTTTTTCATATATTGAACACAATATAAGCGGCATAGTAAATACATAAAATAAAGGAAATTGACAATAAATAAAATAAAATAATTTTAAGAATATTGATTTAAACAAATCTTGTTTATAAAAAAATTTAAAAGAAATATCTTCATGAAGATAGAATATTATTAAACTAACTAAGAAAATTGCTATACATTGAACACCTAAAGATAAAATAAAAGTTATAAAAGTAAGCATAGTATTTAATTTATTATTAATTCTTCTTATTTATGGCTTTATTATTTAACACAATTTTATATTAATAATTGATATTCTTAAATATCCATTAAAAATGTGAAAAATTAAATTCAAAATACCTAAAATATTAATTAAATATAAATACCATTTTGGCAGAGAAATTTCTTTTTCATATATTGAACACAATAAAAGTGGCATAGTAAATAAATAGAATACAAGATATTGGCAACAATTAAAGTAAGCTAATTTTAAAAATATTGATTTAAGAGAACTTTTTTTATAAAAATACGAAATTATTATTGATATAAAAAATATTACTATACACTCAATAATAATAGATAAAATTGAACATCCAAAGGTTAATATATTATGATAAATTAACATAAATTTTTCTCATTAATTATTATTTACATTTTTTTCTGATTCACTAACATAATTTGGATCATATAATAAATACCAAGGGGTATCTTCTAGTTTTTTACCTTCTAAAAATGATATTACTGCCGAACCAACTGAAATATCTAAAAGTCTTTTAGCTTCAAAATAATCTAAATATGTTTTATTTTCTGTTTTTACCGTAAGTAAAGTACCTAATATTTTTTTATTGCCTTTTGACAATATTTCAACAAATACATCAATTGGATTATTATCCATATCTTTTGGATTTAATAATTTAAAAGCATAACAATCTAATTCTTTATCATAAACTTCATTATCTTTATCTATACCATCAAATGTTATACCTCCACTTTTTAATATTTCCAAATTTTCTTCAGCTAATTCTTTTGCATTTTTATTAATATTATTATATGCTTTTATCATAAAATTTGTAGTATACCCTTTGTCAAAATCTATATAAATTTTTGTGCAATTTTCCTTTTCTGAATATTTCCAATCAGTTTTCCAATTATTTGGATATAACATATCAAAATCTTTTAATTTCAATAAATCAAATTTAACTGGAGAAAATGATTTTAACTTATTTGTTAAATTAAAACTATTAAATGCTATAGAAACATCTTTTGCATGTTTCATATAATCATAAAAATTATCAAAAGTAAAATATACATTATAATATAAAGATGAATTTTTAAAAGTTTTCATTCTAGTTACTTGACCAGTCATCCAATTTATAGCTAAAATATCACTATAAATACCAACTAAAACTGTTTCAGTTTTTATTTTAACTATAGATAATCCAAGATCTTGTTTGGCTAAAAAAGTATTAAGATCATGTGGATTTAATTCTGCTGTCATATTAAAAACATGAATAAGACCAGATATTTTAGATTCTTTATCTTCTACTTCAACCAATACAACACTTTCTTTATTAGTTAAATCAAAGGGGTCTTGCTTTCCTACTTTTACTTCCCAATTTTTTGGAAGTATTATATTAAAATATACATTTTTATTTTTATTAATATCATAATGAAATTTAAAAAAATTCTTATTAAGATACTTATGCATTTCATCTGAAATACCATTTTTACTAACATCAACATCAGGAAAAACTCCATCATTACTTGCATTTTTTATATCTAAAGCTAGTTTATTATTTTCTTCAGTAATTTTAGCAATTTTATTATATACAGCTTTCATTTTTTCTTCTCTATCTGATTGTGCAAATATCATAAACAATGCTAAAATAAGAAATAGTATAAAACCAATTACAACAAATTTGTTTAATAGTTTTTTTGTATAATAAATTATTTTTTTCATAAAATTACCTAATATTTTTATATTAATTTTTAATGTTATATTTCATATGTGCTTCTACATCCAAACCATATTTTGCACCAGCTCCTGTTTCAGTAGAGACTTTGACAGACCCGCCACCATAATTTATTTCTATTTCCCCTGATAAATTATCATCTATATTCATTTCTATAGTCTCTTTCAGCCAATAAAAACTTCCTCCAACACTAATTTCTTTTGTATTAAAAGTAAATTCAAGACTGCCATTTCCAATTCCAATAGTTCCAACACCAAGAGGATCTGGCATTGTTACAAGAGATCTTTCTATTGAAAGAGATACCCCATCAGAACTAAATATAAGGCTAGATTCTCCATCCATAAATATTGTTCCATCTGGTAAAATATCTAAATCTGCACTTGGCATACCATTAGCAATATCATTCAAAGTCATAAGATTCTTTATATCATCTGTTGTAACTTCACCAGCTGAATATTCTTCTTCGGTATTACTTCCAGAAGAACTACTTTCACCGTCACCAGCATTATTCATAGTATCTTTTGCTTCTCTATAATCAGATACCGCTTCCACAACCTCATCTATATCATACAACAAATTATTCTCCACAGCATTATGTCCTATCCTCTGTCCGCTATAAGCATTATTAGAAATCTCACTTACATCAAGTCCTTCAGCTTTACTTGTAATTATTGCAGACAAACCTCCAGCAAGTCCTCCAATCTCTTTTAAAGCATCATCACTTAAATTAGTATAATTATCAAATACTTCCCCTGCCAACTCTCCCACTACACCACTTACTGCACCAGATAATGCATCATTACCCGTAAGTAGATTTACCGTAGCTCCTAATCCTGCATGTAAAGTTAATTGTTCTACTTTGTTTATTTCTCCTGTATGATAATTACTTCCTATTGCATTAGCTCCCAATTTAGCTCCTGCCATAACTACAGTATTTATTACTTGATTTTGTAATGCTTCACTGAAACTATCTCCATTTACTGCACTTTGTAATGCTGTATTAGTTGTAGTTGATATTGCACTTTCATATAGTGCTGTTGTTAGTTGTTGCCTTAATGTTGCACCTGCTTGATTTCCGGTATTTACAACTCCACCAGTCATCTTTCCTGTACTATCTACTACAGCGCCTGTTTTAATGTCTATATAATCTGTAAGTCCTGTCGTTATACCTGCTGCAGCCGCTGATATAACAACACTTTTTAAAGTATCACTACTTGTTGCACTTTTCCAACCTGCATCTAAGACATCTCCAAAATTTCCACCATTTAATGTAGCTTGAGACATTGCATTACCTGTAATAGTACCAAATGATACTACTGTGGCATTTACAGCTGCACTAGTTGCTCCTGCTGCAATAACACCTGCTGATCCTCCAACAGCACCACCAACAGCTGATCCAACAAACTGTCCTGCAACTTTACCTGCTCCTACACTTAATCCTGTAGCTAATCCTGTAATAGCTCCGCCTAATGCAGCCTTACCTATGTCTCCACCGAATGTTGTATGACTTTCATA
>JAQTXT010000112.1 GCA_028688645.1 Rickettsiales bacterium | reverse complement strand
AACATTGAAAAATAAAATTATTCGTTTATAATTTTTTAAGCCAATTAAACAAGTAAATTAATTTGATAGTAAATTAAAAGTGATATGAAAATATCTTTTTGTATTTAAATTTTAATCTCATAATCTAGGCTTGGCTTAAGAAAAAAATTATTCTTTTGATTTATCTTAAAAAGTTCCTTCTCCTAAAATTGTGTAAAGATACTCGTCAATAAGTTTTTGAATAGCTTAATTGTTTTTAACACTTATATGAATCGAATGTCCTCCTTATATGAAGTAAACAAACTTTTCTTGAAGATTAAATTTCTTTATGCTTTAGTCTGATTTTTGAACATCATTAATACTCTTAAATCTTTTAGACATTTATTCAATTTTTTCGTTAGATTTTTACAAATCTTTGTGCAAATACGACATATAAACCATGGCTTCAGAACAAAGTGATTTAGTAAGAACTTAATCATTGCTTCCATAAATCATCAGAATTGGAAGAGTTAATGCTCTAATTTTATCAAATAGATTGTTCAATGTGTCAGGGTCATTATGGAGAGTAAAAGACAGAAGTTCTTACTTATTTTTGAATCTTGTCCAACTTTTATGATTTTTTGTTTTTTCATCATAAAGAGAGTATACAATCTCATAATTTTCTATTATGAACTGTCTTGAAATGTCTGGAATGCTAAGATAAGCTTTCGTATAATCTTTTATTATTGGATAGAAACGAATTGGTGTACCACCCAGACATATCAGCCCTTTAATTTCTTCTGGATATTTTGAGCAAAACCATGCGACAACACTCCCTCCAAAAGAATGATATACGAAAATAGCATTTTTAGATCCTTTCTTTTTAATAATTTAACTTATTTATTGACATGTATTGTCCATTGATACATTAAACAGGCGTTTCTCATTTTCTTATTGACTTAATTTTTGTTCTGACTCTGTTTAAAAAAAAGGAGGGCGGTAATTTACTACAGTTCCTGGAAACTTTAGCCCAATGAATTAGTTTGGATTTGGTGGAACACCACCTACAGTTATGAAAAGATGATTTTTATTATTAAAAACTACTGGTTTCTTTTCTCTTGAATGATTTATAATAGAAAGTTTTTCAGCCAGACTTTATGTAACTTTTTTCTAAGTTTATGACCTATCATCCTTCCAGTATTTTGGATATTTTTATTTCTTAGGTTCGCTCATAAAGTGTTTTTATATAAAAAAGTCTAAAATAAGATCTAAAATTTCTTACCAAATAAAAAGAATTATAAAAAATAAAGAAGTGAATAAATACATCAATTAAAAAGGGTTGCTCTAAATGTTTAAAGGACAAAATTTTTGTATTTATTTAACTCCGAACGTAGATTTTAAGAGTTTTATTGCTGGTTTTTAATTTCATCTGCACTCATTTCTCCTTCAATTACGCTTTATGGATCATTGATATTATAGATGACGGTATGTCTGGAATCTTAATGGATGGCTCCTTCGATTTAAATAGAATTTTATTGTTTTCTTTCTAATGAATTTTGTGAACAATAGATTGATTTCTTCATGTTTATTCCCATTTTTAGTAAAATCAGCCATAAAGCATAAATTATACAGGCCTTAATATCATTTTCTTCTTCAATAATAAAAATAGAAATTTTGACTGATGAGTTTGGATATTGTTCTAATTGAACAACTTGATCAAAAAGTTCTTTAAGATGATTTTCAAAAGAAGCCCAGTTTTGTTAATTTTTGGAGTTTTATCTTAAGGAGATATCAAGATAAAGACCAGTCTGAGACTCAGGATAACTGCAAGGTGATGGTTTGGTACACTTGATTATCGTTTAACTTTTGTTCTGACCGAAATGAATACTTAATCCCTGATTGAGGAATGATTTGAATGTGGCTCTGTAAGTTGACATTTTATATTTTATATAAATTATACATTTACAACTTTGTATTCAATTTCAATTTACTTTAAAAGTCAAAATAAAAAATTATCTTATTAAACAAGGACTTTATAGATCACTTTATTTTATTGTTTGTGATAATATCCATTAGAGTTAACTTTTTTTAAATGAAATCAGCAACTCATTAAGTATGCAACGCAATATTTATCGTTATCAGTGACTGTGTTGTATTGTGAAATGGCCTCAAACAAGTCTAATATATCAATGTTAGTGTGGATTTTTTTTAACTTTTATCGCAAGCCTTGCTTTATCACTGATGAATCTCTTACTCCTATAATCACATAATCTGGCACAGGTTGAATACATTTTAATAAAGCAAAATCCTCAATTTTCAACACTTCTGGACTCTAAACTTACCAGTTCAAAACTTGATTTGGAGTCAATATTATTGATGGAGGATACTCAAAGTTATCAATCTGAAAGAAATCATGTTAATATCCTGTAATTTGAAGTACACTATTTAGATTAAATTAAAATTTTACGTTGGTTTTTATTACAATGTGATGTCACTAAAAGAAAAGATATCTTAAGTTCCTGTTTGTTTCCTGAAATCATTAACTTTTTGATTCACTTCTGGGATGTTAAAAGTAGGCATGAAATCTTTTGCTTTTTTTCTTTTTTACTCTGGTGATAAATTTTGACTTTTTTCTTTTAATTATTTGATCTTTTTTTGAATAGCCTCTTCATCAATATACACCTTTTCTCCTTTTTATTATTTTCCCGAAAACAAAAATCTATTGACAGAAAATTGAGTCAATCTTCTCAAATGGCTTTTGAGTGAAATCATTATTTTTGTTTGACAAAAATGTATAATTATAAAAATAAACAGAAAGTGAATCTATTCTAAATATTTATATTCTAACATATATGGGAAAGTTATTTACTAAACCTGAAGAGTCACAATAATAAAAACTTACTTTGAGCGAATTTTATGGGATGAAAGACTCAAAAAATGCACTTTATCAGTCGAAAATTTCAAACAAAAGCTCAAAAGATAAGATTTTAGTTAAAAAAATCATACCTTTTGGGGATGATGATCAAGACATTAGTTCCTATTTGGCTAAGTAACATTTTTTCAATAAAGATTATAATATTTGGGTCAACATATTCAAGGATAGAACCTTCATTTACCTGTCTTTTGCGAAGTAAAGGATAGTAACGAATTCTGCACAGATTATCGTAATTTAATTGTAATTTTGTCTTCATTCAGATATACTATGAAAATTATGATGTAAAGGTCAAAGATGAGATTATTGCAAGAAAGAGATAATTTTAACACTTTTCTGAAGAAGAAATTTGGTACATTTTGTACTCAATAACAAATGCGCTTCGAAAATTTGAAAGATTCAGCATGAAATCTGGTATTTAATTGATAATTAAGGAAAGCTTAATACTAGAAAAATTTTATTAAATGAAAAAGGTCATCTTAAGATAATTAATCAATTGAGTTGTCCATAAACTTTTTAGAATGACTTTTTTAGTTCTGGCAAGTTAGGATTGGACAATTTTCATGGTAAATTTAATTTGATTATCGTAGCTCCATAGTAATTATAAAAAATGCGTGATATTCGAGGCTCAGGATCAAGGATAAAGATTCATCAAAATGTATGTCAAACATTTTCATTAGGAATGATAATTTTAGAAATTGCCACTTTTATAGAAGGTGATTCATTTTACGATATGAAAAATAAAAGAATCAATGATAAAGTAGTCGAAAAAGGAGTTCAAATGATCCAACAATTAGGATACTCGAAATTACTGCAAAGTCTTGTTAGAGTGATGATCAGTAATGGGAATGATCGACCCTTACCAAGTCAAGTCTATGCTGTCTTTAAACCATATGAAAAGTACATTCTTAATCTTGAACGATTTTAATTTGAGACTAACCATCTTTATAGTAGTCTCTATCCTTCACAGGTTATTTATTGAACTTTACTGCTCATATAAAAGGAAAAATGAATTTTTCGTACTTATTTTTTATTTTATTCTTGTCTTTCTTTAATTTTTACTGTTTCCTTTTAAAATAAACAAAAAGTAAAAATATTAAAAAAAAATCATTTTCTAAAAGCAACTTCAATAAAACCAAGAGCTTCTTCCATAATGTATTTTTGTTTCTCATTTATCTTTTCACGAAGAACTATTCCTTAAATGCTTAAAGTTTCATTATCTCCAAATGAAAATATCAGGTAAAGATTTAAATCGGTCTCTCTGTGATAAAGTTAAACTTCATATTTTTTATCTTCAATTCTTTACAAAATGTTTTCAAAATATGACTTAATGTAAGAAGGACGGGGAAGCATTTTCTTTGTATATCGAAACATTAGTTCTTATTTTAAGAAACGAGGATTTGTTGGAGGTTTTGTAGGTTTAGTATTGATAAGAAACTTAGGGATCATGAAAGGTAAGAAAATATTATGACTGAAAGGAACACCATTTTTTCTATTTATAAAATAAAAAATACTCATAACTGACAGTAATGACACCACGATCTTTTATAAATGGACTTTAGGTGTTTGTGACAATACATTGAACTTTTTATTGTTCTTGTGGTTGGATACAGAAAATATATTGCAAGCTTATTTCATACTGGAGTGTACTTATAAATGATCCTTGGGCTAAAAGCGGCTATATTCTGATATTTTCTATTTGTTTTTCTGCCACATTAGTTACATGAAGTAAAAAACTTACTTTATTTTATGAGATGGTTTATGATATCACTCCAATTTATACTTCATTTTCTTTAAAAAGAATGTCTTTTTTCTTAAAAGCTGAGCGGCATAAACGCAAAAAACTTTCTTTACTTACAGGTTTTAATTCTAAAAATAAGTCTTCATAATTGTTGTATTTTATCTTTTTGTTAGTGAGAAGCTGTTGATAAGGGTCTTTCTTTGGTGAAACTGCTCGTTAAGGACTCAAATAGTTCCCAAACTTTTCGCTTCTCACACTTGGGGCTTATGACCACAGGTTGCTTTTTTTTTAATTCATATCTCTCAACTTTATTTGATATCTTCTGATGTCTTATCTTAAATCAATTATTTCGACATCTTTTACATCAATAGTTCTTTTTGCGTCGTGTAATTTTTCTTTTAATTGTTTATTTTAATTTTCTAAATATTATATTTTTTTGATAAAATTCCCAGATTTACTATCCTTTTTATTTCGTTATGAATTTAACTCAGTTTTGAAAAGTTACAAATCATCTTCTGTTTTTCTGATAGATTTTTCAAGTTTTTTTATTTTATCATCTTTTTAAGATATCATTTGCTAAAGTTGTTGAAGTTTTTATTGATTAAATTTTTTGCTTGATGTCTCAATGAAGATTTAATTTCTTGAAATTGAAGATTCACTTTATATTTTTGCTTTGTATTATTTTTCATTTTTCTCATTGATAATTGCAATAAGTTTTTGATTTTACATTTTAAGCTTAGTAACTTGTA
>JAQTXT010000111.1 GCA_028688645.1 Rickettsiales bacterium | reverse complement strand
TTATTATCCCAGCTTCAGACATCAGTCAACACATTTCTACTGCAGGTACTGAAGCTTCAGGAACCTCAAACATGAAATTCGTTATGAACGGAGGACTTATTCTTGGAACCATGGATGGAGCCAATGTCGAAATTTATGAAGAAGTTGGTACTGAAAATATCTTCATTTTTGGTGCAAGAGTTTAACAAATTAGTGAACTCCAAAAAATTATGTCCACTTCAAGTCCTGATAAATACATTCCACCTCAACTTCAAAAGGTTTTCCAAGTGATCAGAGAAGGAATGTTCGGTTAAAGAGACACTCTTATGAAAGTTATTTCATCCATCTCCAACAACAACGATTGGTATTTGCTTTCTACAGATTTCCCAGCTTATGTTGAGTAACAAGAAAAGGTAATTTATTTTTTTATTTCAGATCGACAAATAATGGCAAAAACCTGATGAATGGACTAAAAAGTCAATCTACAATGGTCTCAGAACTGGAAAATTCAGTAGTGACAGAACTATCAAATAATATGCTGAAGAAATCTGGAAAATCACTCCTTGTAAAGTTGCTGAATAAGCCGATTTTAGTTGCGAAAGATTGGGCAACTCCAATAGTTTTACCGGATCCCAAAACTGAACAGAAACCACTGAACGTTTTGATAAATGATTCTGCTTTGTTGTCTTTAATTGTTTTTACTTTATTTGCCGTTTTGGTAGCTTACTTGATTTCTAAGCAATAGAATACGATAAAAAAATCACAGAGGGATTGAAAAATTTCATTATTTTATTTTTTCATTTAATAATGAAGTTAATCAAATCCTTTCTATCGATAATATCTTCGTTATTGAAGCTTGTTTTAAAAGTAAAGAAATAAAGTAGAAAAATTAAAATGAAATTTCATGTGCCATTACATATTGTTTAGCGTTTTATTGAAAATAGCATTTGAATACAAAGGTTGATAAAAATAAAGTTTACACATGTAAACATACATCATAGCATCAAATCTGCTCAAAAGATTTATTTTGCTGATATGATTGCTTAAGCTATTGGCCTTTTTATTAAGTTATTTGGCGTATAATAAAAATAAAAAAAGATCATAAAGTTATTTGTAACTTAATTAATGTTATATACGAATCTTATAAAAATCGTATTTAAATGCAAAAAATAATTAATCTCTGACATATAATTTCGCCAATTTTTACATAAAATGTCTGAACAAGGAACTCCAGTTGTTATTGATAACGGATCAGGTATGTGCAAAGCCGGTCTGTCAGGAGATGATGCCCCAAGATCTTCATTCCCTTCAATTATCGGAAGACCAAAATACGAAAACATCATGGTTGGTATGAACAACAAAGATGTTTATGTTGGAGAAGAAGCCCAAGCAAAGAAAGGTGTCCTTAAATTAAACTACCCAATTGAACACGGTATCGTCAACAACTGGGATGACATGACTAAAATCTGGCATCATTGCTTCTATAACGAACTTAGAGTCACCCCATCAGAACACCCATGTCTTTTGACTGAAGGTAACAAAAATATCTTATTTTAGCCCCAAGAAATCCAAAAGTCAACAGAGAAAGAATGACTGAAATTATGTTCGAAACATTCGACGTTCCAGCTTTCTATCTTTCAATTCAAGCCGTCCTCTCCCTTTATTCATCAGGTAGAACAACAGGTTTGGTCTTGGATGCCGGAGATGGTGTCACTCACACTGTCCCAATCTATTAAGGTTATGCCCTTCCCCACGCCATTGAAAGAAACGATTTGGCTGGTAGAGACTTGACTGATTATTTGAGAAAACTCTTGAACGAAATTGGTCTTAACTTCAGCTCAAGTGCTGAAACCGAAACTATCAGAGATATCAAATAAAAACACTGCTACGTTGCTCTTGATTACGAACAAGAAGTTAAAAGTACAAATAAAATTTATTTTAGATTATGCCCAAGGAAATCAAAACGATAAAGTTTATGAACTTCCCGACGGACAAACTGTTACCATCGGCAGTCAAAGATTCAGATGCGCTGAGGCTCTTTTCAAGCCAATGTTGGTCGGAAAATAAATGCCAGGTTTCCACGAAATTACTTATCAATCAATTCTTAAGTGTGATGTTGATATTAGAAAAGATTTGTACAACAATATCGTCATGAGTGGTGGAACAACTATGTTCCCAGGTATCCCAGAAAGACTTAGTAAAGAAGTTACTGCTTTGGCTCCATCAACAATGAAAGTCAAGGTTTTCGCTCCTCAAGAAAGAAAATTCTTGGTCTGGATTGGTGGTTCAATCTTGTCATCTTTGTCAACTTTCCAAACCATGTGGATCACTAAAGCCGAGTATCAAGAAACTGGTGCCGAAATCGTTCACAGAAAATGTTTCTGATAAAAATAAAGATTTATTATTCTCCATTTATTTATTGTTCTTTATTTACTATTCAACAAAAATACCCGCTAAATTCATAAAATATTTGCAATCTTCTTGATTTTATTGCATTTTTATTGAATCAGATATTCAGTAAAAAAAAATTAAGGTGAACGCTGAATTTAACTTTGAAATTAAAATATATTGTATTTTTTTATATCCAATGAGCAAAAAAGAAATTCAAGTCAAAGACCTCCAAGGTGTTCTTCAAAAATAAGTCGCTACTAAAAACCCAATCTTCACCAACGAACACATTACTGAACTCCATAATTTGTTTTCACTTTTTGCTGACCCAAGACAAAGAAGAGTTGATATTAAAGACATCCTTATGTCAGCCAAAGCTCTTGGTCTTGATGAAAAATATGATATTGTTTTCAGAACTTTACAAGAAGTCGCTGAAAGCTCAGGAGATGCTGTAAACTTTGAAGAATTCTTGAAAGCTCTTACTGCCAGAGTCGTAATATTTTTGATTAATTTTAGGGAAATCCATTCAGTGAATAAGGAAAAGGAGCTAATTTCAGTCTTTATGATTTACAAGGAAAAGGAGAGCTCACTATTGAAGAATTAAAATACATTAATGAACAATTCAAATACGGATGGAATGAAGAACAACTTTGGGAAGTCATTCACGCAGTTGGTGGATACAACGCTGAAACAATAACTTTCGAAAGATTCAGCAAGTACATTCAAAAGAGAATTTCAGGCAGAAAATTAGCTTTCTGATTTCATTCAATTTCATTTATCAACTCTTGTTTATTTTTTACTAACGACTAAATATATAAACTCTAAAATAAATCATTCTTAATCCTCTTACTTTACCATTTATTGCGGAGGGAAAATGTTTATGTTTCTTGTGTAGAATCTTTAGAACCAGCCTTTGCTTGCTTTAAAATTTTCATTCTCTGAGAGCTATTTGGCTTTAATTTGAACTTTCTTTCTTGTCAAACTTTACCCACTATTTACCAAATCTTTCACATATTAAATAACTTTTTATTCAAGTTATTGATTTGTTATTTTTCTTCCAGCTCCAACTTTCCTTGCACATCCTTTCTTCCAGCGACAAATGTTGTTAACACTGATATTAAAGCGACGAGCCACTTCACATGTTGTTGATATGGTTGACAAAAAGACGAGATATTACTTTTAAGACTGGGTCATAATTTTATATTTTGGTAATTTACTGTTTTTTATTCCATTTTTCATAGTTTTATCATATATATCTTAATTCTTGCTCTCAGTTTCCTATTAATGCTTAAGTTTCTTCATGATCTAATTTTCTATTTTGCGCATTTTTTGTTTTTTATAACGATCATGCATAAGGCAGTTTTTATCAATAAGCTAATCAACAATTGAATTTTATCTTCTAAAAATTTGATGACAATTTTTAGTCTTTTTTCCTTTTTGGATAGATCTTCGATTGGCTTTCTTTTTTGATTATTTTTTCTACTTTTATGTAATGTAATTATTTATTGTAGAAAGAAGTTCATCAGGAAGATAATTATCATTTGATGATATGTGATTAGAATGATCTTCAGAAAATGGTTCCTCTTAATATTTCACAAGAATGTCCTTCATATCAAGTTCAAAGATTTATTTATCTCTTTTTTCAGAAAGATTTTCAGACTTATGTTCATCATCAAAAAAGATGTGTTGTTTATGAAAATCATCAAGATAAGTTACTTCAGAATGTTTTTGATTAGAGTATTACATTTTATGTTCAGAAAGAAAAAAAGTACGCTATAAATCATAGCTTTCATCATGACAGTGAGGGAGTCCTTAAGGGCTCATAAGATTTTATTGTCTTTCCTGAATCATAGGAGGTTTATTGGTAAAAATCATTTATTATTCAGTAGGTTGATTTACTTTGTTTTTTTAAGATTCTTGTTCAGTCGGCCACGATGGATCTCCAAAGAAATCTTTCTCTGAATACATAGAGCTCAAAGAGAAGAGATAAAAAATGTCAAATTAAATTAAATCTTCTTTAATAAATCTAATTCGGCAACTTTTCCATCACTGTCAATATTTCGAATGCCATCTTTTCAAAGGGTAAAAGATTTTTATATTTTGGTTTCTAAAAAATCATGGCTTAACCTCAAGAACTAAGAATCAAGTAAATCCTTTACTGAAATGAACATTTTTAATGGTTTTTCACATTGATTTTTTTCTTTAAAATGTCTTGTTTATAAATCTTTGCATTAATAAAAACACTCTAAATTCATAATAAGTAAAATGAGCTAAATTTAATAACTTCACTTAATAATATCAAATACAAAATTCGAATTTAAAACATTCTCAAACCTCAAGTGAAAAAGACACTAAAATAATAAATAAAAACCTAATCAAATGAATACTTATCAATAAAATTATGTGCGACAATACTTGACAAAAAGCGGCACATTTCAACACTTATTTTGTATTTTCATATGGTACCTAATTTTAGCATTGCCATTTTACTTCAGTTTCGGTGGATAAAGTATTTTTAGAATGATAAAATAAAGACTTCTGGAAAAGAGGCAAAAATGAAATGATGAGCTGTCAGTATAACTTTACCGGATATTACGCAGTTCAGGTCAACTACATTACAAATAACAACTTTGTAAGCGAATAATACAGTAACATTATTGGATCGACAATGAACAGTCTCAACGGATTGACGGGATTTCAAGTGCAAGACGAGAGTAAATTATCAAGTGTGTCATTTTCCCTTTCTTCATATTCACTAAAATAAGTACAGAATATAAATTTGATTTTATATTACAAAGTATTGGTGGTAGAGTTGGATAAATAAGTATCAGCAGCATTTTTACACCATTTTGATGGCGATCTATCGTATGGATAAGTTTCTGGTGTTATCAGATATGAGCCTGAAACAGAATTAAACAGGTAATTATTTTTTAATAACAACAGTATCGACACGAATAGAATCATAAATTATCCTGCTTACATGCCGAACCTTCAGCCGCCAACCTCATTCGATACTTTGGTGGATCACATCATT
>JAQTXT010000110.1 GCA_028688645.1 Rickettsiales bacterium | reverse complement strand
ATTAAGCCAAATATTTTATGTTGCAGGTTTTATAGGCCCTCGATTACCTTCATCACAGGAAGATCATTCACAGAGATTTGAAGTTAGGAAACTTGTTCTTAAACGAAAATATGCACATTAAAATGGGAATATAAGTAAATGATAATAAAGAAAATGTTAGGAAATTAAAAAAATGCACAATTTGACTCATTTCATTCAATTATTTACAATGGTATTAATACGTAAGAATATTGAACTTAAAATTTGTTTAATTGACTAAATTCTTCTTTCTGTTCCTCAAATATTCTTGCCTCATCCTTATTAAGAGTGCAATTCTTTCAAAAAGCACTCAACTCACTCTCTGTTGATTATGCTGATTATTATGATAAATATGATTCTAAAAAAACACTCAAGTAAGTGCCACAGAAATCTCACTACTAATGTATTATATTTTATTGCTAAAATGCAAAAAATAAAAATATATGTAGTATAATGTTTCTTCTTTGACAATTATCTTGAAATCAAATGATCTAAGAAAATCCAAATCAAATTCCTCCTCAAAGTGAAGAATCAACGTATCAATTATTATTATTTCAGAATGGTTAACACGTCAATTTTACCAAAATAACAGGATTCAATGTAAATCATGATGAGCATGATCAAAAAAATTCTTCTCTCACAGGAGAAGTTGATTCTCTCACAGGAGAAGTTGATTCTCTCACATGAGTAGTTGAAGCAGTAGCTCAAGGATACTGAGGACCGTTTGATGGCATAAATAAGTTACTCCAATAGAGACTCAAAAGATTTCAGTCGTAAAATCATGATAAAACTATGTGAGTCATTGTAGAGTGGAAATCAGAACAAAATCGTCGAGCTGAAATAAAAGTTGCAAAAGGTTGTACCCATGGGGTAAAACGGAGTCCCAGTTACGGATTTCACAATGGGTGCTACGTTTGAATTTGACTATGACAAATTTTAGTGTTGAGAGAAGACTCACATTTCAAAAAATGATCATTCATCCCTTACCAATATTTCTTTAAACTTTTTCTTATTTTATTATCACCAATGTTTCTTTACTCGTTAATACCTCCAAAGCCGTTTCTCTCAACTTGACTATTTTACGCTCCTTGCTTGAGTTTATAAGAAAGCCTGATACAAATTTTGAGTCAAATTCATTTATTGGCTCAATGTGACCATTTTCTTTTCGTACTGAATGAGCTTCTCCTTGCTAATAATTTTGATATTGTTCAACGCCTGTGACTTTTTGAGCTCATCCTTTAATTCTCACAGTGAATGTTTCTCTTAACCATTTCAGTCAGGAACTTTTAATTTTGTTCTTATTAATTTCCAGTTTATTTTGCTGATCGACTTCCATCCTCAAGCTCATTCTTTTGTCTGTCCAACTCTGCAGTAAATTCTCTTCCTACACATGCCTTGCCAAGCGTGTTCATTTGGTTCTTTTTGCACCATTTTTTAAGTTGATCGCCAAGTTGCTGTATGTACTGATTAAGGCGCTATGATTGGATTGTTGTTATTTGCTATAAAAAATGAAATCTCCTTTAAAAAAGATTCTCAATTTAATCCCTTTATGAAGTATACCTTTAAATAATAATCATTAAATTGATTCAATCAATTAATAACTTTATTATTAACTTTTTATCAATCGTTAATTTAATACTAAACAAAATTTATCCACTTTAATGACCCAACCGCAGCCCGATCGTATTCTATTTTCATAATCAAGCACATTAAAATCTCAAAATCATCGAAGATCATGATTTCGACAATAATCAAGTCACCACTTACCTCAAAGGCAACTTTCTCGGGAAGGGTGGATTCGCCCGATGCTACGAACTCATATCTTAACAAACCAAAGAAGTATTTGCTGTCAAAATCATACAAAAGTCTTCACTTAACAAACCAAAGTCAAAGCAAAAAGTACATCATAATTTAACAAAGTTAATGAGCGAAATAAAAATTCACGAAGAATTGGATCATTATAACATTGTGAAATTTAGACACCATTTTGAAGACAATCTCAACGTTTATATTGTACTCGAAATTTGTGCCAATAAAGTACCTTAACCTATTAATGTAGACACTAAACGATCTTATTAAAAGAAAAAGGAGACTGTCTGAAAATTAAGCCAAATATTTTATGTTGCAGGTTTTATAGGCCCTCGATTACCTTCATCACAGGAAGATCATTCACAGAGATTTGAAGTTAGGAAACTTGTTCTTAAACGAAAATATGCACATTAAAATGGGTGATTTCGGACTTGCTACCAAAATATGTTTCCCAGGTTAAAAAAGAAGAACGATTTGTGGAACACCAAATTATATTGCACCATAAATTCTCGAGTCAAAAGGGCACAGTTATGAAGTCGATGTCTGGAGTTTTGGAGTCATTATGTACACACTTGTTTACGGTCGGCCACCTTTTGAATCGAAAGATGTCAAAGAGACTTATAAGAAAATCAAGTCTGCAGTTTTTACTTTCCCTTAAGGTGTGACTGTCTCACAAAATCTCAAAGATTTGGTTATCGGCACATTACAAAAAGACCCTTCAAAACGTCCCACAATCAAAGAACTGAAGCAATATCAATTTTTCCAAGAAACTAGTTTAGTTCGCCAACCTTCCTTATGTTTTAAGTCCCAAGCAAGTTTATCAGCCACAAAAGAAAGGGATGACAGAGAATTGTAAGATTTTTATTTTATTTTAGAAGCGATAATGGAAAGCTGTATACAAATAATGATTTGGTATTTATTTAAAGTTATTTTAGGTAACAAGTAAGGACACATTCCAGAAAAGCCATGATAGATTTTTAGGTACTGAAAGAGGAAGCTCACACAAGCGAAGTAACACAAGAACAGACTTGAGTCGTGTAAAAAGCCACAGGGTACTCAAACAAAATTCATAACGATCTTCAGTTTAAAAAACAAGCAACATTAACAATCATTTTCATGGAGTTTTATTGGAGTCAAACTTCAACAATAAATTTCTTGAAAACACACCAACAAAGCCTCCAAAAAATGCTGAAAGTAACATTTTGCGTGGGGTTGATAACAATATTTTAAGAGGAACATAAAATCTCAGCGAGTATCAAAAGATGAGGCATTTCACAGAAAGTAAACCCCAAAAAGTAGAAAATGAGTACATTTCAGTAAAGAAATGGATCGATTACAGCTCAAAATACGGTATCGGATACATTTTAAACAACAATTCATACGGAGTCTTCTTTAACGACAGCACCAAAATATTGTCTCTTACTGAAGAAGAATTTTATTACATCTAGAAAGTAGACAAAGAAGATATTTACCATAAGTATCATTTTAAAGACTACCCACAAGATCTTAAAAAGAAAGTCTCTCTTTTTGTTCATTTCAAAGGGTATCTTGCTACAGAAAATTAGAATGTTCAGCCTCCAACATCAGCGTTTGAGAACTCATCAAGATTGAACTTAACAGGCAAGAAGACATAAAAACATCGTAACGACCCAGCAGCATCATAAAAGTTGGTGTACGTGAGAAGATGGTTCCGTTCAAAACACGCAGTTATCTTCCGATTATCGAACAAATCAGTCCAAGTAATTTTCGTTGACCAGAGTGAACTGTTAATAAGCTCAATAAAGAAAGAAGTGATGTACATAAACAAGAAAAAAGAGAAGACAATTTTCGGTTTAAACGAGATAATGTCATCTGAAAACAAGTAACTTATCAAAAGGTAAAACTTTAAATTATCATTTAGATTTTAATACACAAAGGACATTCTTAACGAAATGGTCAACGTTCATGACAAGAAGTGATTTGGCCACTGTATAAAGGCTTGTTGATTCAATAAAAGAAAGTCTTCCCATATCGATAAAAAAACACAATTCCCCAACAAAAGCAGACATAAAATATCAACATGTGAGATTTTCAATTGGATCGACTTGCCATCTAACTCTAATATTAATGATGATTTTTTCTTAATTTATAAAAATCTTACTCTTTATAAGCAGTCAATTTTTAATTTTCACGGTTTTATGAAATTGTCTAATAAGTATTGAGAAGAATATTGTAAAGAGTAGTTTTGAAATTTTTAAATTCCCACTTTCTCAATATAATAATTTTCTAACGAAAGACTCCAGAAAAACTCAACATCAATACAAATGAATCCTAAAATTGTCATCTCACTTGCTAAGCAACTTCAATAATGCCAGAAAAAGTCACCCGACAGTAACTTTCAATCTTATTCAGGTGTCAAAGTCATCATCAATTAATCAGATATCACTGATATTCAAGCATAGATTACTGGACCTGCTGGAACTCCTTACGAAAATGGTATCTACCGTTGCAAATTGGCAATTGAAGGAGACTTCCCTGAAAGTGCCCCAAAAGGTATTTTTCTACTTATTTCAAGGATATTTTATGACTAAAATTTTCCATCCCAATGTTTCTTAAAAAGGAGAAATTTGTGTGAATACATTAAAAAAAGACTGGGATCCAAAGAACTGGTCAATTTACAACATTTTGGAAGTCGTCAAATGTTTGTTAATTGTTCCTTTCCCAGAAAGTGCTTTAAACGAATAAGCTGGAAAAATGTTCATGTAGGATTACGATGAGTATTTCAGACATGCAAAATTAATAAACAGCCTCCATGCAGTTCCTAAAGAATTGAAAGTATTGGAGAACAATGCAAATATTGAGAAGATGGAAGAATAGAAACCATAAAAGATGGCAAATGGTCCACAAAAGAAAGAAAACGATAACAGAAAGAAATGGATGAAGAGAATCTGAAATATTTGAGAATCTTTAAATAAAGAAGCAAGCTCTGAATTGACTTAAGAATAATGAAGAATATGAAAATGAGTTTGATTTTTAGCTTTTTTATATATATTGAATAAAGTGATATGAATGATTGATTGATGAGATATTAACGCCTATTTTGATTAATTAATTTATGATGATTATTTTGATGTGATTAATTATTGTAAAAAATGTATGAGTTAATTGATAAAAATGATAAAGAAAATGATAAAATGATAAAAGGAGGAAATATTAAGTGATTTTTATAATTTACTCTACAAAAAGTTGACAATATATTGGGTATTTTTTACTTTAGCTAGTAAAATTGTTGGTTAGAAAAAGATAAGCTATTGAAAAAGGAAAAATTTATAATTAATTGCTAATCTTGCCAACTTAAATCTAAATCTAAAGCTACAAAACATACAGCAATAAATTTAACATTTTTAAGCTCTATTAATGAATGCCATAAAAAATGCCTTCCAATAAAATCATTCACAAGAATTGTCATTTCTATCAACTCAGTCAATAATTCTATCTCTAAAATTATCAGCATTAAATCTAAAATAACTAGAGCAAAAGACTTCCATTTACCAAATTATATCTCTTACTAAACTAATCTTTGTTATAAAAATGCATTTCCCACAACAAGATAGTAGTATTGATGAAAACCCTGAATAAATAAATAAAAAATA
>JAQTXT010000109.1 GCA_028688645.1 Rickettsiales bacterium | reverse complement strand
TAGAAATGCGATCGGAAAGTTGGGTGGAGATGTAGTTGAGATGAAGGTTGGGTGATTTAAAAACGAATAGTTTTTTATTTAATATTTTATTTTCCATAAAGGCACTTTGAAAAAAGTGCCTTGTTTTTATAGTGAAGAATTTTTTTAGTTAATTTTTAATTAAAGCTTGATTTTTAAATTAGTTATTGTTAAACTAAAAACCGCAATTGCCAATAGATAGGCTTAATTGTTGATGTGATGTGCATAAATGCACCTCTCGCTGTTTTTTATATTAGTTCATTTTTGAGCTAATTTTATTAAATTAATATTTTTAAAATGAAGAAAAAAGAAGGTATTAAAATAACTTTGAAAGCTTTCGATAGCAATATACTTGATCAAGCTGTTCAAGAAATTATTGGTACTGTTAAAAGAACTGGAGCTACTGTTAAGGGTCCAATTCCTTTGCCTACTAATATCAAAAAGTTCACAGTTATTAGGTCTCCTCACGTCTATAAAAGAAGTATGGAGCAATTTGAAATCAGATCTATTAAAAGATTATTGATTATTATTCCTACACCACAAACTGTTAATGCTCTTATGAGTTTGAATTTGTCAGCTGGTGTCGATATTAAAATTGCACTAAATGGGGTAAATGAATAATGTTAGGTTTAATTGGTAAAAAAATAGGAATGAGTAGAATCTATGGCAAAGATGGTGCTGTAGTTCCTGTTACGCTTATACAACTCTATGAGTGCTGTGTAAGTGCAGTAAATCCTATGGAAGATAAGGATTATGTTAATGTTGTTTTGTCTTATGACAAACCAAGAAAAGCAGAAAGAGATTTGAATAAATCAATTTTGGGTATTTATAAAAAAAAGAATTTAGAGCCTTATTCTAAAATGACCACCGTTAGAATGTCTAAAGACAAGACATTTAATATTGGTGACATTTTGAAGGCTGACTTTTTGAAAGATACTCAATTGGTTGATGTTGTTGGAATCAGTAAGGGTAAAGGATTTGCTGGTGGTATGAAAAGATGGCATTTTAGTGGACTTGAAGCTACTCACGGTGTTTCAGTTTCTCATAGATCTATTGGTTCTACTGGTAATAGAATGAGTCCTTCAAAAGTGTTTAAAGGAAAGAAAATGCCTGGACATTTGGGTGATGAGCAAACTACGGTTAAGAATTTGAAAGTTGTAGATTTAGATCCAATTGATAATCTTATCTGTATCAAAGGTGCTGTTCCTGGTTTCAAAGGCAGAGATGTTTTAATAAAAACAGCTAAGAGGAAATAGAAATGAAAGTAAAATTTTTAAATTTGAATGATTTAAAGGTAACTGAGAAAGATTTGGATGTTGTTGCTGAAAGTCTTGCGGACAATCATGATTTGATTGCATCTGTTATTAAATGTCAGTTAGCCACTAGAAGAGGTGTTTCTAGCGCAAAAACAAAAGGTGTTGGAGAAATTGCTTTAACAGGTAAAAAACCAGTTGCTCAAAAAGGTAGAGGTGCTGCAAGACAAGGTTCTTTGAAAGGAGCTCAATTTGTTGGTGGTGCTAAGGCTCATGGTCCTAAATTGAGAGATTATGCTTATGATATGCCTAAGAAAATGATAAAGAAAGCGCTATCAATTGTTTTGAAAGATAAACTTGTTAATGATAAGGTTTTTGTTATTGAAGGATTAGATAAATTACCACTTAGTACTAACGAATTAAGTAAAAAATTTATTGAGAAGGGGATTACAAAGCCTTTGGTTTCATGCCAAGATAAAGTTGAAAATTTTTCTAAGTCAGTTAGGAATATTAAGAGGGTTAAGTTGTTAGATGCATGTGCATTGAATGTTTATGATTTAATGAATCATGATTTCTTATTGCTTGATAAATCTGCTTATGAAAAAGTAACAAAAGAGGTATTATAATGAGATTAGGAAAAGAATTTGATATTTTGAAGGGAATTCTTACTACTGAAAAAACTTCAAGATCTGCTGCCGATGGTAAGCACTATTTTAGAGTAGATATTGACGCAAATAAAGATGATGTGAAAGCAGCTGTTGAGAAAGTTTTTGGAATTGAAGTAGAAAGTGTTAATATTATTAATACAGAAGGTAAAGTAAAAAAGTTTAAGGGAACTAAAGGAAAGAGAAGTTCTATTAAAAAAGCTGTCGTTACCGTAAAGAAAGGACAGGATATTAATTTGGGAAAATTGGAGTAAAGTATGGCTATAAAGAGTTATAACCCGACTACATCGAGTCAAAGAGGATTAATTTCTATTGACAGAAGTGATCTTTGGAATGGTTCTCCTTTAAAAATTTTGACTGAGTCTTCAAATAGTAAGGCTGGTAGAAATAATTCAGGAAAGATTACTGTTAGAAGAAGAGGTGGTGGTCATAAGCAAGCTTATAGAGTTATTGATTTTAAGAGAGATAGATTTGATATAATTGCAACTGTTGAGAGGATTGAATATGATCCAAATAGAACAGCATTTATTGCATTAGTTAAGTATGATGATGGAGTTTTTTCTTATATTGTTGCACCTAACAAATTGCAAATTGGAGATAAAGTTTGTTCCTCAAAGAAGTTGTTGGATATTAAGCCAGGTAATGCAATGCCTATGTCGATTATGCCGATTGGTACTTTGATTCACAATGTTGAGATAAAAGTTGGTGCGGGCGCTGCAGTTGCTAGAAGTGCTGGTTCTTTCGCTCAGTTGGTTGGTAAAGATAACGGTTATGCTATTTTGAAGTTGCAATCAGGTGAAATTAAGAGATTTCCATTAGATTGTTTAGCTACAATTGGAACTGTTTCAAATTCCGATAATAAAAACATTACTATTGGTAAAGCTGGTAGATCTAGATGGTTAGGTATTAGACCTCATGTAAGAGGAGAAGCTATGAATCCAGTAGACCATCCACATGGTGGTAGAACAAGGGGTGGTAGAATTCCTGTTTCTCCAACTGGTGTATGTGCAAAAGGTGGTAGAACTAGAAAGAAAAATAAAGTTTCTAACAAGTTAATTATTAAAAGTCGTCATAAATAAAAGAGGTTAAATATGCCAAGATCAGTTTGGAAGATTCCGTTTGTAGATGGTTATTTGTTAAAAAAAGCTAAGGCTATGAATGAATCTGCTAAGAAAAATATTATAAAGACATGGTCAAGAAGATCCACAATTGTTCCACAATTTGTTGGTTTGACATTTAGTGTTTATAATGGTAGAAAGTTTGTTTCAGTTTTAGTAAGTGAAGGAATGGTTGGACACAAGTTTGGTGAATTTGCTCCTACTAGAACTTTCTATGGACATGCTGGAAATAAAAAAGCCGCTGCCGCTACTGTCACCACTACTACTAATAAGTAATAATGGAGAGATAAATGAAAAAAGAAAATGTTATGAAAAAGACTGCTGAAGCTAAGCTAAAGTCTGTTAAGGTTAGTCCAACAAAGTTGAGCGCTCTTGCTAGAAGTGTTAAAGGTATGCCTGTAAATAAAGCAAGTATGGCTTTGACTTTTTCAAGAAAATCTGTTGCCGTTGAACTTAATAAATTATTGAAATCAGCTATGGCAAATGCTGAAAATAATCATGGTCTTGATATAGACAATTTGTTAATTGATAGGATAGATGTTGGTAAGGCGATGGTTTTGAAGAGATTTAAACCTAGGGCTAAGGGCAGAGGATGTAGAATATTAAAGCCTTTTAGTAGTGTTAGAATAGTTTTAATTGAAAAAGGAGAATAAATGGGACAGAAAGTTAATCCAATAGGTTTCAGAATTTTAACTAATCATCAATGGGCGTCTGTTTGGTATGATGAGAAAAATTTTGCTGAAAATCTTATAAAAGATATAAAAATTAGAGAATATATAATGAAAAACTATAGTGATTGTGCTATTAGCAAAGTAATTATAGAGAGAACTGGTAATAGAACAACTGTTATTATTAAAACAGCTAAGCCTGGTATTCTAATTGGTAAAAAAGGTGCTGATATTGAAAAAATTAAAGCACAAATTAAGAAATTTGGCGAAACTGATGTTAATGTAAAAATTACTGAAGTTGATAAGCCAGATATAGATGCACAGGTTGTTGCTAAAAGTATTGCAAAACAAATTGAAAATAGAGCTTCTTATAGAAGAGTTATTAAAAAAGTTATGCAAACAGCTATGAGATTTGGTATTCAAGGTATTAAAGTCAAAGTTGGTGGAAGATTGAATGGAGCTGAAATTGCTAGAGCTGAAACTTATAAAGAAGGTTCTGTTCCTTTGCATACTTTGAAAGCTGATGTTGATTATGCAACAGCGGAAGCAAATACAATGATGGGAAAAATTGGAATTAAAGTTTGGGTTTGTAAAAAGTAATAAATTATTTTTTAAAAAGATTGACTTTAATTAATATATATATATTTTTATTATACTAGTAAAAGAGAGGAAAGTGAAATGTTGTTGCCTAATAAGACAAAATATAGGAAAGCACAAAAAGGCGGAAAAAAGATTACAGGTGTAGCTAATTCTGGTTGCCAATTAGCTTTTGGTCTTTATGGATTAAAAGCGTTATCTTCTGGTAGATTGAGAGCCAATCAACTTGAAGCTACAAGAAGGTGCATTTCTAAGAATTTAAAAAGAGATGGTAAATTATGGATTAGAGTTTTTCCACAAATACCTGTTTCTAGTAAACCAGCTGAAGTGAGAATGGGTAGTGGTAAAGGTAGTGTGAGTTATTGGATGTGTAGGGTTAGACCTGGTTTAATGTTATTTGAAGTAGATGGTGTTCCTGAAGATGTTGCTATAACAGCTTTGTCAAAGGCTTCTGCTAAATTGCCTTTTCAAACTAAGGTTATTAAAAGAATTTAATCAGAGAGAATGATATGAATGAAATTAAAAATAATATTTTAGAATTAAAGAAGAAGCTTTTGAATCTCAGGATTAAAAATGCTAGTGGCGATTTGAAGAATGTCTCAGAAATTAAGAAGACAAAAAAGGAAATTGCGAAGTTATTCACTAAAATTAAAGTAGGAGAGTAAGATGTCAGGTAAAAGTTTACAAGTTAAGGTGATTGGCAAGGCAGGTGATAAAACTGTTGTTGGATTACATACTTTTTTGGAAAAGCATCCTATTTATGAAAAATATGTTAAGAAACAGAAAAAATATATGATTCATGATGAAAATAATGTAGTTAAGGTTGGAGATGAAATTAAAATTATGGAATCTAGACCTTTGTCGAAGAGAAAGTCCTGGATTGTTGTTAGTAATGAAAAAGCAGAGGAAAAGTAAAAATGATTCAAATGGAAACATTGTTGAATGTTGCTGATAATTCTGGTGCTAGGAGCGCGAAGTGTATAAAAGTTCTTGGCGGTTCTAAGAGAATGTCTAGTAATGTTGGAGATATTATTGTACTAGCGGTTCAGAGTATTATTCCTGGTGCTAAAGTTAAGAAAGGTGAAGTTGTTAAAGGTGTGATTGTTAGAACTAAAAAAGAAATCACTAGACCTGATGGTAGTACTGTTAGATTTGA
>JAQTXT010000108.1 GCA_028688645.1 Rickettsiales bacterium | reverse complement strand
TACTGAGGCTCAAAATTCTTTATTAAAAATAATGTAAGTTTTGGAGTCATTTTTTTGTAGACTGGCTGCATGTAAGCATAATAAAAAAATATCTCGTAGTCTTATTAGAATGCAAATACTTCCAGTATCTAATCTGGTATTTATAGATCTTATTGATTTTACAATGCTAACTTTCCCAGTTTGTAATTTTTTTAACGATCGTTCATTTTGTTGCGAAATGTTTCATTATTGACGTATTTTTCTTGTAGTTAGCGATTTAACTTATATTTGTCTTCCATATTTATTGAATATTTTGATCTGTTTATTTAATTAGGAACTGTTTTTTTATAATTTTTTATTTATTAATTTTTAACAAGATATTTGTCTTTATTAATTGAAATGGGTTTTTTAAAAATCAATATTTGATAGATATTTTTCATGAAAATCACTTAGGATTGATGATTAAATAAAAAGAAAGAAATAAAAGAAATAAGAAGTTAAAGTCACAAATATACAAATCATCTTCTTCTTGGGTATGAGACCTTTTCTGGTTGTTGTTGGTTGAGGTTGTCCAAGAAAGCTTGATGAACAACGTATGGGTGGTCAACAACGACGGATTTACCCCAGAAATCGGGTGAGTTGTATTCAACGGCAGCTTGAATGGCAGCGAAGGCAGCCTTGATGAAGTTTCCTCTGGTTCTGGTCTTTCCTTCAGTCTTGGTGTAGACGTCTTGGATACCGGCGAACTGGAAGAGTTTTTTAGTGACTGGTGGAGCAACCAAACCAGCACCTCTTGGAGCTGGCACAAGTCTAACCTTGACTGAACCGGCTTTACCAGTGACCTTGTTAGTGATGGTGTGGATAGCACCGATCTTGTTTCCCCAATATCCCTTTCTGACTGGGATAAGGTTAAGTTTGGCCATAGTGATAGCACCCTTAATGGCTCCTTGGACTTCTTTGTGACATTTCCATCCGAGACCGAGGTATTGCTTTTCATCACCAACAATGGCGAAAGCTTTAAATCTGGTTCTTTGACCGGCTTGGGTTTGTTTTTGGACTGATTTAACTTCCATGACTTCTTCTTTCAAAGTTTTTCCAGCGAAGAAAGTATCAACGATTTCTTGTTCCTTGATTGGGATTGAGAATCTGAAAACGTCAACGATGTTATCGATAAGTTTGGCCTTAACGAGTCTTCCGAGCTTGGTGACTGGTTTCCATTCGGCTTCGTCTTTCTTTCTATCTTTAGGATCTCTTGGTTTTCTATCACCTTGTTTTTTGTCTCCAGCAGCTGGTCTGCCGAATCCTCTCTTTTGTTCTCCTTCTGGTTTAACTGGTTGTTGTTGGTCAGCCATTAAAAATAATAATTTTTTTATATATATTAAAAATGATTTTTTATTTAAATCATATTTTTTATTATACTGTTCATTTATCATTTATCATTAATCATTTGTTATTGGTTAATTTTCCTTATTTTTATCAATATGATTGCTTAATGTAATTTATCTTTGAATGTTATAATTTTTGAACATTGAAATGGACTAATTAATAAAATTGAACAATAAAAATAGTAACCATAAAAATAGTTAAATTCCAATCAAAATTGCTTTTCAAAGCAGTATTTTAAAGTATGTTGAACGCAAAAAGAAAGAGCTTTCAGGATTTTCTAATTTAAATGAAAAATTGAAAAGTTTTGAAGATAAAATTATTTCAGCAGACTCAAACCTAATCAGTAAAAATAAATAAGCTATTTTTCATCAAGCGCAAAAGTCAAACAATCCAAACTTATGTTCATAAATAAATTTTGATTTAATTGAAAGAAAGACATCCAATTCTTTTATGAAAAAGAAAGCAAAAGGACACAAATCAAGTCTTAGTGATTGGCGAAATTTATATGGCTAAAGAGAATAAATTGTAAATAACAAATAGCGATCGAACATTTTTGAGGATAAAATGACAGTAACAGATCGCTTATTTTATCCAGCGAGAAAAATGACAACATTGACTCCACCTAATTTTCAGAATTAATAAATAAAAAGAGCTTCATGTAAGCAAATAACGTAGAATTAGAAAAGAAAGAACTCAACAAAATTAACAAGGGTCAATAAATAAGTAAAAAAATAAAAAGATTTAGTAAGCGATTAGAACTTTTATCATTTATTTTATCGTACGAACACTCCATCACTTCAAACTGATGGCATACAAAATAAAAGAATTGCAAAATATTTAAAGGACAATAAGCATCGTAGACATTAAAGTTTATATGGATCGGGATAAAATGATGAGGGTTTTTGTAATAATGATTTTATAAATAGTAAAATAAATGATCGATAGTTAAGGAATAATTCAATATTAGAAAGGGCTTTTGATGATAAATTAATTGTCGTCAATAAAATAGGAAATATTAACGATCATAATGGACAGTATTAGAAAGTTACAGTAAAGATGCGAAAATAAAAACTTTAAGTAAAAGCGATTGTAAATCCTTAATATTAACAATCTAAAATTCAAGTTTAACTTAAAAATTAAAATGGTAAAAACTTGTCTGAAATTTTATGTTTTGACCTAAAAATATAGTAAAGTAAAGAGCTGAATTTAAGATTGTTTAAGCCTCGAAAAAACAAGATATAAAAAGCAATCAGCAACTTAAAGAAAACAAACAGTCAGTAAAACATGTTAGCAAAAAAATATTATTCAACCAAAAAGCATTCCAAAGGACAAAGACAGACATTTACAAACTGGTCTACATTATATAGTAATTTTATAGAGTGATGAAATAATAGATTCGTCTGATTACCTTTCCATTATTGATATAGAGATGTATTAATTTTTGTTTATTTTCCCTTTAAAAATAATGAATTTTTAATAAATAAGATTAGTAATAAATAAATAAATGAAATATTGAGGAAAAAGGATCAACAAATTATAATATTTGTAAAAAAAATATAATAATGGGTAAATTCAACAACGACGGTGGCGATCGAGGAGATAGAGGAGGAGACAGAGGAGGAAGAGGTAGAGGTGGACCAATGAGAGGTGGATCAGGAGGTAGAGGTGGTCGTGGAGGATTTGGTGGTGGAAGAGGAGGACCAAGAGGACCAAAAGTCTTTGTTATCCCACATAGAATTAAAGGTGTCTATGTTGCTAAAGGGCCACAAGATACACTTGTTACTAAAAATTTAGTTCCTGGAGAAAGTGTATACAATGAAAAGAGAATTGGTGTTTAGGTCAATGGATAAAAAGTAGAGTACAGAGTCTGGAATCCTTACAGATCTAAAATCGCTGCTTCAGTCATTGGTGGTATTTCCGAAACTGGTATCTACCCCGGCGCTAAGGTTTTGTATCTCGGAGCTGCTTCAGGAACTACCGTCTCCCACGTTTCTGATATTATCGGTCCAGAAGGTATCGTTTACGCAGTTGAGTTCTCACACAGAGTTGGTCGTGATTTGATCAATATGGCTAAAAAGAGAACAAACATTATCCCAATTATTCATGATGCCAGAAAGCCACAAGATTACAGATTTTTAGTTGGTATGGTTGACGTAGTATTCGCTGATGTCGCCCAACCAGATCAAGCAAGAATTATTGCTGAAAACTGTCATATGTATTTGAAGAATGGTGGAAAATTCCTTATTTCACTTAAAGCCAACTGTATTGATTCTACTAATTCTCCCGACGTTGTCTTCGCTAATGAGGTAATTTATTTAATTAAAATTTAGGTTAATAAAATGAAAGAATACAATCTTACTCCTAAGGAACAACTTACTCTTGAACCTTATGAAAGAGATCATGCTATGATCTTGGGAACTTACAGATGATTCATTTTCAGTCGAACATTAAGACTAATTTGTAGAAATTATCTTTCGCAAAAGATGTTTTATTAATTTCTTTTAATTTCAATTATCAATCTTTTTTTTTTTAAAAAAAATATATTTGCTAATTAACTAGTGGAAAAGTTTCAAAAATCTTTAATTTGTTAAAGTATAAAGGTCAAAGATATTACAATCAAGACCTAAAAAGCTACAATAAAAGCTACAACAAAAAAAAAGTAATGAAAATAAATAACATGTAATAACAAAAATCATCTCAATTTCTTTTTTGGAAGTTTTTATTTTTTTGGAAGTTCTTGTTTCCACCATTGTTGTTACCGAAGTTTTTATTTCCACCTTGATATGGTTTTCCTCCATTTTGTGGTTTGTTATTGTTCCAGTTTTTGTTTCCACCTTGATGTTTGTTATCTCTGTTATCTTTGTTGAAGTGTTTATTTCCACCATCATGATGTGGTTTTCCACCTTGTTGATGTTGTGGCTTTCCTCCTTGATGTTGATTTTGTGGTTTGTTTTGATTTTGTTGTTGTTGTGGTTTAGCTCCTTGTTGTGGGGCTTTAGATCCGAAGAATCCTCCTTGTGGTTGATTAGTTTTGACAGCTTTTTGTGGAGCAGCATCAATTTCATCATCAATATCTTCATCATCATCCAAATCTTAATCATCAAGATCTTCATCATCATCTTCAACATCATCCTCATCCAAATCTTCATCATCTTCCAAATCTTCATCATCGATATCTTCTTCATCATCATCTGATTCTTATTCAGCAGCTTTAACTGGTGCTTGTGGGGTTGGTTTAGCAGCTTGTTGTGGTTGAGGTTTAGTAGCAACTTGTTCCTTTGGCTTTTGAGCTTCTTGAGCCTTTGGCTTAGCAACTTCTGGAGCTTTTTGTTGTTGAACTGGAGCAACTGGTTTAGTAACAGCAACTTTAGTCTCTTTTGTTTTAACTTCAACTTCTTCTTCTTCATCTTCATCATCTTCCAAATCTTCCAAATCTTCCTCACCGAATGGTAAGTCAGCTTCTTGATCTGGTTCATAAAATCCAACAACATGTAAAGTAGCATTACCTTTAACTAATAATGTGGCATCATCAACTAAAGAAATGAACAAGTTAATAGTAGCTTGTGGTCTTTATTTTGTTAATGAGGCAATCAAATATTCCTCATTATCTTTTTTAATCCATAATTGACCTCCTTCTTTTGATGATGGAGCCAAAACGACGTTTGTTAATGATAAAACCTCACCGGCTTATTCACTTACGCTTTCTGGTGTGAAGGCGAATGGCTTGCTTTGTGTAATAACTTGACCGAAAAACATCTTTTTTCTGTTGTTGATTTTTATTTATTATAAATCTTTTTTATACTTCAACTATTTATAATTTGCCTCTCAATAAAATCTATATTGCTATTATTAATGTGTAGTATTATAGGGTTATTTTTTCAATAAAGCGCTATTCTTTGGAGAATTTATTTGTTGAAAGAATTCTTACCATTATGATAAATTCATTGATTAAGTATAAGATATTCAAAAATATTTTTACTTATCTGTTTTAGCGGACATATCTATGAAGTATTTTTTTAATTTTATTTTTTAATCAGTAAACTCTTTTCAAAATCAAACAAACGTAAGTACTTTATCAAATTGAAGAAAATAAAGATCAATGAGAAGACATTGTGGCCG
>JAQTXT010000107.1 GCA_028688645.1 Rickettsiales bacterium | reverse complement strand
ATTATTAGAAATATTGATTAATTGATTAAATTAGTTGAATTATTAAAATTTAGTATTAGAATTCAACTATTATTGAAGGTAGTTATTATTTTAATAACTCATTCTTTTTTTATTAATAAAAAATAGGAATAGACCATGCCTTTTTATGAATTGGTGTATGTTACAAGGCAAGATTTAGCAGCTAATGAAGTTGATAATCTTACTGAAAAGTTTAAGAAAGTTTTAGAACAAGGAAAAGGAAAACTTGCTTCTAAAGAGTACTGGGGTTTAAGAACTCTTGCTTATAAAATTAACAAAAATACAAAAGGACACTATGTTTTAATGAATATAGATGCTCCATATCCAGCAGTTGCAGAACTTGAGAGAGTTATGTCATTTGATGAAAATATTATTAGAAAAGGTATTTTTAAAGTAGAAGAAATCGCTAAAGAACCTTCTAAATTGTTTGTATCAGTTAATGCAAAAGAAAGTAAAAAATCATAGGAAAAATTATGTTAGATAATCAAAATAACAATACTCAAAATCAGGAGAAAGATGAATATTTGAAAATTTCTCTTGTAAATCAAGGAATTTCAATAAAGAAAAACAGAACAGATCCACTACACGGTGTTTCTGGTGAAGATATAGATTATAAAAATTTAGAGTTATTAAATAAATATATCTCTGAAAGAGGAAAAATAATGGCTAGTAGAATTACTGGTATTTCCCTAAAGAATCAAAGAAAATTATCTAAAGCTATTAAAAGAGCTAGAAATTTAGCTTTGATGTCATTTATTGAAAAAATTGATGAATAGGAGATAAAAAAATGAAAGTTATTTTAAAAAGTAAAATTAAAAACTTGGGAAATATCGGCGATATAGTTGATGTTAAAGATGGATACGCAAAAAATATGTTATTAGTTAACAATTTGGCTGTATTCTATACTGAAAAAAATTATGAAGTTTTCAAAATTAAGAAAGTTGAAATAGAAAATGAAAATGCCGAGAATAAATTAAAAGCTGAAGCATTAAAAGAAAAAATCATTGGAAAAGATTTGATTTTAATTGAAAATGCTGGTGATGATGGAAAATTATATGGTTCTGTTTCTGGTGTTAAATTAGCTAACTTTATTAATGCAACATTAAAAGTTACTGATGTTAAAAAATCTAATATTTTCTTAAGAGAACCTATTAAAAGCGTCGGTAAATATTTAGTTATAGTTGAATTACACCCAGAAGTTTCTTTTGATAAAGAAATTATTATAGCTAGATCTAAAGAAGAAGCTGCAAAAATTAAGAAAGGTGAATTCGTAATTAAAAAAGAATCTACTGAAACAGTTACTTCCGATTTAACTACTGAATTAGCTGGAAAAGTTGAAGAAACTGAAGAAGAAAAAGCTAAGAAAGAAAAAAGAAAAGCTAAAAAAGAGAAACAAGAAAGAAAAAATGCAGAAACAGCTGAATAAGAAAATAAATAAAAAGCTGAATAATAAAAAAACTACTCAAATCGAGTAGTTTTTTTATATCATTACCAATCTAAATATGATTTAATTAGGCTCTTGACTAGCACTTTCTATTTTTATTAAATAATCTAATGATAATTTTTTGTAAATTTTCATCTCTATTATTATATCTAAACTCACATTCTTTCAAATGCAAGATAAAATTATCTGAATTAATTCCATTGAATTTTGCCAATCTTCTTTTTGCAAAACTCCAGAAGGCTTCAATACCATTTACATGACTTTTACCTCTGGCAAATTCATTTTCTGAGTGAAACACTCTATAATGATCATATCCATTAAGAACCAGCCCATCATAAGCTTTCCAGCCATCAGTGTGTATAGTCGAGCCTTCAAGTATCTTACCTTGTATTATAGGCATTAATTCTTCTCTCGAACAATTAGGAATTATATTTACAAAAACTTTACCATCTCTTTTTAATAATCCAAATACAGGTGTTTTACCAGCAGCACCTCTTCCTCTTTTATCTCTAACTCTTTTAGCTCCAAAATAAGATTCATCAAGTTGAAATATTTCTGAATCTTTAGCACTTTCAGTAAAACTTTGTTCTAAAATAAGATTTCTAAAATGACTATAATATAAGTTGATAGTATTACGATTCAATTTTAATATTTTACTTACAGAAGATGCTGTTAAGTCTTCGTAAAAACATAAATTATTTTATTTATTTTATAAGTACTCAATCTATTAAATTTCATATATTCTTAATCTAGAAAATTGTTTTTTACTAGTCAAGAGCCTTATTTTTTAGATAAACTTTTATAATATTTATCAATTTCTTCTTCTAATATTTTCAAACCCTTATCAAGAGTTTGTCTAAATCGTTTCTCTTCATCTTCCAAAGTACCCATAATAAAATCTTCCTTATCTTTCAACTCAACATAAGGATTTCCCATTAAATCAACCAATTTTGGCACCAACCTAAACATCGAAACATCTTTTGCGCCTAATTGATGAATATATCTCATTGCTCTTCTCATAATTCTTCTAAGAACATAACCCCTACCTTCATTCGATGGCAAAACACCATCAGCAATCAAAAAAGCTGATGCTCTTAAATGATCTGCAATTACTTTATGAGCCAAAACATTTTCCTTTCCACCAAACATTCCAACAGAATTACTAATTAATTGTTGAAATAAATCAGTATCAAAATTATTATGTTTTCCTTGAACGACTGATGAAATTCTCTCAAGTCCCATACCAGTATCTATGTTTTTATGCTTTAAATTAGCAAGACTACCATCTAGCTGTTTATCAAATTGTGTAAAAACATTATTCCAAATTTCAAGATATCTATCTCCGTCTTCATCAGGTGTTCCAGGTTTTCCACCAGCTACTTCCTCTCCATAATCAAAAAATATTTCACTACAAGGACCGCAAGGACCAGTATCCCCCATAGTCCAAAAATTATTAGACAATCTTATAATTCTATCGTCTGACAATTTTGCAATGTCTTTCCATAATTGGATTGTTTCTTCATCATCGCTATACACAGTAGCCAACAATTTTTCTGGTGGCAACATTAAATAATTAGTCAAAAAATCCCAAGACCAAGTTATAGCATCTTTTTTAAAATAATCACCAATAGAAAAATTTCCCAACATTTCAAAAAATGTTTGATGCCTAGCTGTTACACCAACATTTTCTATATCATTAGTTCTAATACATTTTTGACATGATGCCATTCGCTTTGATGGAGGTGTTTCCAACCCCAAATAATAATTCTTTAAAGGAACCATACCCGCCACAGTGAACATCAAACTTGGATCACTTGGAATCAAAGAACTTGATTCCAACACTTTATGTTTTTGTTTTTCGAAATATTTTAAATATTTCTCTCTAATTTCATTTAATGTTAACATAATATTTCCTTAAACATCTTTATTAAAGATATGAAAAATGTATTAAAAGTCAATATTCCAAATAAAATAAGTTTAGCAATGATACACTTAAAACTTAAAACACCACCACTCCTCTCACCACCTTTAGGGACAAAGTTAATAGCTTACCCACCCACATTTTTTCATACATTGAAATTATTAAATCCCGTTTGACTCCTGTCAAGACACCGCTCTCTCCCAACCTGTCAAAGTGGGAAGAGATCGGTGTCAAATGTCGCGGAGTGATAAAGGTGAACTATAAATCAATTCTTAAAGAAAAAAATGTAGAGGAGTAAAAAATTAAAGATTGACTTCTACCAGTTCTAATTCCTTAATTTGTCCAGTATTGATTGTTTCAAGTTTTATTTCTAAGATATCTGAATTAAATCTAACTGGAATATCAAACTCGAAATCTGCTGTTATTGTAATATCATTTAATGGGGCTGTATTAAAAGTTATTAATCCTGTTGTTAAATCGATGCTAAAATCGGTATTTTCAATACCATTAAGATAAACTTTTATTGTTGAAATGACAGGCTTTGTAATTTTTCTTGTGTATGTATTTCCGTTGATTGTGTATGTTTTGATAAGTTGAAATTCTGTTGTATTCTCATTGCCTAAGCCTATTTGTTGATTTGTTGCGGAATAGTCGGTCCAGTCTTTAAATCTAAAACCGTAAGCACAACCTTTTACATTTCTGAAAAAAGAGGAAATTTCTTCTAGCTCGGTTTTTGTTTTAATACCGTTAATAATATTAAATTTCATTTTGTTTGTATTCCAATTAATATTTCTTGCTTCACTTCCGTTTTTTGTCTTGAGAATAGTTGTATTAAATTCTAATATTGAAGATGAGTTGAATGATATTGATTCTGGAAATTTTATTTCTAAAAATGACATAAAAATAGGTTTATTTTTTATTAAAATAAACCTAATATTTTCTCGATGGAAGCTCAATTATTTAAGTGGAGCAATTGTAAAAAATAACTTTTTACCTTCCATTTTTGGTTTTTCTTCTATCTTACCAACTTCTTTTAGGGCATCTTGAATTTTGTCTATAATTAATTTGGCGCTGTCAGAATAAGTAATTTCTCTACCTCTAAACATAAAGTTAAATTTAGTTTTATCTCCTTTTTCTAAAAACTTAATTGCTTGTTTGATTTTTGTATTAAAATCACCTTCACCAATATTCAAGGACATCTTTATTTCTTTAGTATCAACAACTTTTTGCTTTTTTCTGCTAATAGCGTCTTTTTTTTGCTCCTCATATTTTAGTTTACTAAAACTGGTTATTCTACAAACGACTGGGTTTGCATTTGGTGAAACTTCAACTAAATCTAATCCGACCTCAAATGCCATTTGTAGGGCTTTTGAAATTGGTAGAACACCGACCATATTTCCATCTTGATCTATAATTCTTGCTTCAGCAACTCTTATTTCTTTGTTAATTCTTAATTCGTTTTTACTCAATTTAATTCATTATTAATGATTTAATTACTATGTTAATAAAAAAAATTTTATTTTCAATAAAAATAAATCCCCATGAAAAAATCGTGGGGATTTAAAAATCAAAATGAATAATACTATTTTACATCTCTAACTGTAATTAATGGATATTCTTTTCCATCAACTGTGTAATAAGTTATTAATAAACATTTTTTAGCTTTGTAAGGTTTAAATGATTTAACGGCACTTAAAGCTTCTTGAACTGTTTTTTCGTAGTTCTTTGAATCGAATTTAATTACCATAGGATAAACACCATAAGCTAAAGACAATTTATTACAAGTTAATTGATTATCAGTTAATGCAAAAATTGGATATTCAGGTCTTTCGTTTGAAAGAATTTCGGCCATTCTTCCTGTTTTTGTTAAAACAACAATAGAATCAACACCAATTACAGAATCTAAAGTACCTAAAGAAGAAATCGCTAATTCTTGATTAATAAAGTTGTCATCATCAAAATCTTTTTTATCAAATATTGAAGGGTCAGCAATAAATTCTTCTTCTGCTGCTTCAATTATTTGAGTCATTGTTTCAATAGTGTTAACTGGATCTACAGCTTTTGCTGTTTCTTCAGAAGTCATTGTTGAATCAGCTCTTTGATAAACTGCGTTAGCAACATCAGAAATTTCGGCT
>JAQTXT010000106.1 GCA_028688645.1 Rickettsiales bacterium | reverse complement strand
ACAGAGTAATACTTTCGGTATTTTCATAAAAAAGTAATGTGAAAAAATAAGACGTTGTAAAGCTTTCATAGATTAGTCAACCAAGACCATTACAATAAGGATGGAAAAGCGAGAAATTTGGTATATTTCCTTTTGACATTAACTTTTATCTATCAAACCCTCCATTTAATAAAATATCGTTATCAATTCCAGGATAGTTAAGAACTCAGGTGTAAATCTTTGGAAGTAAGGATGGTCGTGAATATTTTAAGCTTTAATAAATAAATGATGATATTGATGATTTTGATGATTTTCCTTAAGGAGGAATCGTATCGAAATTTTTTAAACAGAGTCAAAATTATAACTATTTGCGGTTTAAGTTTCATAAGCCAAAGGAAAGTAAAGACTTTAAAAGGATATGTAAAGAAGTGGGTGTAAGGGCAATTTAAGTGTCTAATATTGTGTATTTTAACTGTAAATATTTATGCTCTTTGAGAAAAAAGCTTGAACTTCATCCTAATATCTTCAGAATTTTGGAGCTGCTTGAATATAAGATTATGCTTATTAATAAGTAGAAGCCGACTCGTCATACGACGCAATTAAGGTAAAAGTACTCTAAAAGAATGAAGGAGATTTAAGATATAATTTACGCTAAAAAGCTCAATCCAATTCATCCTGATCCAAGCATAAATGAAAAGCTCAGTCTCTAATTTTAGTAACTGCTGCATGAACCAGTCCTTGAGCCACAAGAGCTGGACTTTAGTAATCCTGTTGAGATCAAAAGTAAGATAAAAAAGCTTTAAGAAAATTTGGCTGAATTTTATGTTGATAGGTTAATGAACTTGGAACAAAATGTTACTGACTATTTTCAGAAGTATTGGAACGAATAAATCAGGGATATTTACCTCAGATTATTGTCATCTCCTTAAGATGAGGACAAAACAAAGGCTTTAGTTTAATATTGGAGTTAAGTAAAAAACCTTTCATAAATTCCACCCAACATAGAAGAGGCTACTTTAATGTTTTTTAATTACTATTTATAATTTATAAACAATGACTTAATAAAAATTGGAGCCATGAAAATTATGAGTCTTTTCTTAAAGTTCGAATCAGTTGGAATGAAGCTTTATCATGTTTATGGAAGAATATTTTTTAATCTTCTTCGTTGCTTATAGTTAGACTAAAAAGATGAGGTTTATAAACTCGCTTATAAAGGGATATTTTTTATCTACTCTAAGATTCCAAATAATATTTTTCTAAGATAACTTCTAAATAAGGAAACTCATTAAAGAATAAATATGAAGCTAAAAAAACTTGATATGCTGGAAAAAATTATTATAAACGACCAAAGCTTCAGAATTGATAAATAACAAGACAAATAAATTCTGCTTGAATTTTTACTCGATATTTTGATGAACAAGGAACTTAGTGTTTAACAGAAAAATAGCGCTTATACAGTCATAGCTTTTCTTTCTGTTTCGTTTGGAAAATAAATTATCATGGCCAGATTCAAATAACTAAACACAATGCTTCTGATGAATATGTAAAAAGTTATTGACAAAAAAATGACAAAATTCAAACCACCAGTTTAGACAAATAAACAAAGTTAATTTCGAACAATGTGTGACTATTGTGGCGAATAAAATCCTTAATTTCAAGATGAAAATATTTATGACATTCATTGTTACAAATAATGTAAAATTCTTGTTTCATGCTAGCATTGTTCATGCGTTATTTAAATTCCATAATTATTTAAACATTACTTAGAAGATTGTACATTGAAAAACAAGTTTAAGAATTGTTAAAACTGTAACGATGTGATTTTTATTGACAAGGAAGATGAACACAAGAAAAAATGTACAAAGAAATTAGCAACAAAGTGTCCTCTTTGTGGAGAAAAGCTTGAAAGTAAACTAAGAATTAAAGAGCATGTTTTAAAAGATGGATGCCCAAACAATCCAAGAAATGAAAAATGAAAAAGTTAGCCTCATGAAATGGATCTAAGTTTAATATTTTATGATTTTTTAGGAAAAGATGACACAAAAAGAACTCGTATATTTATCTTTTATGTTTCCTAAAATTTTTTGATTGATTGATTGATTGATACTTTGACTTTGACTTTAAATTAATAGTTTTTATTGAAAATTGTATTGAAATAATTTAATAAATATTGAGAAGATGAATTTATAAATAAAATATGTGCAGATTACTTATTGTTGGAAAATAATAATAATTAAAGTTTTAAAATAATCAACAACATAAAGATGGTACATAGTTTACTAAATTAGGATATTTCTGAAAGAGCTCAACCATTGGCAACTGAATAATTAGGTTCCGAACTTATCGATTTGGTCGCTCAATGCGCTTCTTTGAAACAAATCAAAAAAGGAGCCAATGAAGCCACTAAAACTTTGAACAGAGGTATCACTGAATTGATCATCATCGCTGCCGATGCCAACCCATTAGAAATCGTATTACACCTTCCCATCCTTTGCGAATAGAAAGTACATTTTTTAACGATTCAGAACGTTGCATACGTCTTTGTCCCATCTAAAAAAGCTTTGGGAGCAGCATGCGGAACTACAAGAAACGTCATCACTGTCTCAATCTTAAAGAACAAAATGTCAAAGCTTAACGACGAAATCCAAAAAATTGTCGGAGAATGTGAAAGACTTTTCATCAGTTCTTGATCAAGTTACTTATTTAAATGATTTGATTCCATTTTATTTCACAAAATCTTTTTCTATCAAATGTATAAAATGAAGCATTGCTATTCTTTGAAATTTTAATAAGAGGATTTTATTGATATTCTATATTTTAACTCAAAAGAAAAAATATCAAATTTATTTTTCCATATTCGATAAATATGGAAATTATATTAATTTAAACTCAAGAAATACTCCTCAATTTAGTTTTTTTTATTAACTGAAGCATTGCTAAGTCAAACAATTTTTACAAAGACTGCTTTACTAACAAAGAGGACTCGCTTTTTTATGAAACTTTTGAGACAATTTGATCTGCTGCTTCATTAATTGTTTTATTAAAAACTTTTATGTAATTTTTATCTTTTTTTGAATTGACATCCTCTGATGGATAGATTCTCATCATCTCGATACCATATACTTTTTAAGGAATCTGGAGAACTTTATCAAAGTTTTGGAACAAAGCTTTTGCTTTAGCTCTGTCACTTTATTTTACATCCTCTTTATTGATCTGAATAACAGCTGGAAATCGATAAATTATAAACTCTTTAAGAAAAGTACAGTAATAAATTGGATTTCCTGAAGCTTAGATATTAATGATTTTCAGATTAGGAATATTTTAAAGTTTTGCTATCTGAAGTAAAGACATTATGTAAGTTTCTTTAAACTCTAAAATTTTAAGTTTCCTAAGATAACATAAATAAATTACTTGAACTTTTTCAATATGCTAAGAATATTGCTTTAAATAAGAAACTCTATAAAGACATACTAAAATCTAATTTTTTAGACTGACTCTTGAAAAGTGGGATTTGTTAAAACTACATCATAACTATTACCATAAATAAAAAGAATATTTTAATCCTAAATTTCTGCATGTCCACCTGTAATACAAGTATTTTTAAGATATTATTTTTTTGAACCGTTGTTAGATTATATTTGCTTGATTCTAATTTTTTAGTCTTACCATTGACTTGCTATCAGAGTCAATACTTCTTCATGATTTGACTCAGAATCGGATGATTTCTCTTATGATTCTACTTATTCTGCAGCTGGGACTTTACCATCAAGCAGCTTCAATCCTGGAAGGTATTTAAGAATATTTCGCAAATATAAGGCTCTATCTTTGCCAACAAAATTATTCTAAAGAGACAATTCTTTCAAATTTTGCAACTTTACTAAATCATTAGTTTCATAATTTTTTATTTCAATTCGGTTATTTGCTAAAAAGAGTTTTTACAATTTGTTGAGCTTTGCTAAATTTTCGATTATAGAAATGAGATTGTTTTTAAGGTTGAGTTCGTTCAAGTTTTGTAAAATTTCTATGTTTTAAATTTTTGAAATTTCATTATGTGAAAGATTTAATATTCTTAAGCTTTGTAATGTTGAAATACCTTCAATTTTAGATATTCTATTGCTATGAAGATCCAATACTTCTAATTTTAGCAGATCATTTGATCCTTTTATTTTAGAAATTTGATTCTTAGGTAATAACAATACTTTAAGAGAAGGAAGTCCTAAATTTTACATTTACTTGATTTGATTATCGTAAAGGTCAATATAAAGTAAGTTTGGTAGTGAAATGAGGTTTTATATTTTTAATACTCTGTTATGCTGGAAAGTTAGCATTTTTACTTTTTATTCTCCTTCTAATAAAGGAATATGAGTAAGTTACAATGAATCTAAGTTCAACTTTTCTAAGTTTGACTCACGTTAACAAGGTCTACGATAACATACCCATACATTAGGTATTTGAGGTAACTCAGCAAAGATGATGTTACCAGATTTTTCTATTCTTTTCAATTATCCATTTTTTATTAGATACTTAAATCTTTCATCTTTCTAGTGAAGAACAATGTCTTGAAATGTTTGGTTTTACGCGATTCTTTTTTTGAAATCATAAGATTTTTGTGTTCGCTTCATTGCAGACTCATTTTTTGGCGGTGTGCGAACTTGTTTTTTTCTTTATTGATTGTAAAAGGTTGATGCAAATTTTTAATTTGTTTTTGACATTTAAAATTATCAATTATAATCACTGCCAATAAAAGGTTAAAATCTTATTAATTTCATTTATCATGAACAATCCGAACTGAAATCACTAAATATCAAAGAAAAATTTCTTAAACACAGAATTTTAAAATAATTTTGATAGAAAAATGAAGCACTGGATCAAGATCAAATAAGCAAATATTGATCTTAAAGTTAATAATAACAATTTAAAAAATCAATAAATCTTTAAATTTGACAATTAAATGAATGTATTTTAAATTATATAACTTTTTATAAATCAAATATGGCCCAAGCGAGAAAGAAAGTATAATTAACAGTCACCATCAAAGATCTTTAGCATTTCCATACTTATTATGGAGAACATAACAGAAAATTACTCATCATTGATGTTCATCCAGCATGGTCAGGATCATGTAAAGCATTGGAGCCATGCTTTAAAAATCTTCAAACATCTGTAATTGATGAGTTTGAAAAAAGAGTTGATATCATTCTTGTAGATCAAGAGAAACTTGAAGAACTTAAAAATCCTGCTTTTTAAGTCAATACTACAAAACCAAAAATTATTCTCGCTTTGTAAGGAAAAATAGTTCATGAAATCCATGGACCAAATGTTTCTGAATTGTAAGAAAATGTCAAAAAATTTGTTCCATACATTTGATTATTACATTTTGATCTTTATGACATATCTTTTCATTAAAAAAGTTTGGTATTTATTTTTTCTAAATGAATAATGAAGTCAAATAAATTTTTGTAAAAAAAGAAGATAAAAGAACAAAAATAAAATATAATTAGGCTCATTTAGGTAGATTTTCAATTTTCTTAAGGAATTCATTGATTGTATTGATTTTAATTTGATATTACTTTTCAATGTCTTTGAGAATTTCTGATTCTATATGAATGTTATCGATTTCCTTTTTGATTTTTTGTTTATCTAT
>JAQTXT010000105.1 GCA_028688645.1 Rickettsiales bacterium | reverse complement strand
GCTGGTGTAGAACTTGTAAGAAAATTGCAGTTTGCCAAAGGTGAAGCTGAAGAAGGCAAGAGAACTGAAGTTCTAGGACTTTCAACTGCCCTACTTTTAGATAAAAATGGCAAAAAATTTGGAAAATCTGAAGGAAATGCAGTTTGGATTGATGAAAATATGCTAAGTTCTTATGAATATTTCCAATTTTTTAGAAATGTTAACGATGTAGAAGTTTCGAAACTTTTATTAGTATATACCGATTTAAGTCTTGAAGAAATATCAAAAATTATGCAAGGTGACATTAACGAGGCTAAAAAAATATTAGCTTTTGAGGCTACTAAACTTTGTCATGGTGAAAAAAATGCCAAAGAAGTTAGTAAGCAATCTCAAGAAATTTTTGAAAATAAATCAAATGATAATTTACCAAAATTAGAATATAAAAATGATGAAAAATTATTATTTCAAGTATTAAAAAATCTTGAATTAGCTGAGTCATTTGGCGAAGCAAAAAAGCTTATCAGAGGTGGTGGAATTAAAATAAATGATGAAAAAGCTGAAGATGAAAATTTAGATATTTCAAAACTTAGCAATTTTAAATTATCAGTTGGAAAGAAAAAACATTTTTTAATTTCACTAGTTTAGATATTTCATTTGGAGATTATAAGATGAAGACTTTAATGTTTAGTTTGTTTTTTTTGTTAGCAAAGCAATCATTAGCACTAGCAAATCCAGCATGTGCAGTTTGTGCTATTGCTATTGGTGCATCGCTAGAATTAGCTAGATACTTTGGCGTAAGTGATAATGTTGTTGGACTTTGGAGCGGTGCATTAATGGCTTTAATTGGATATTTTACTATTTTATGGTTTGATAAAAAAAATTGGCAATTCAAAGGAAGAGACACAATAGCAATGTTATTATCTCTCTCAATGATTGGCTTCATGTATATTGGCGAAATTCAATATTCACCAAAAATATTAGGATTTTTAGATCCATTCCTATTCAGTTCAATCGTTGGCTTCATTATATTTATCACAAGTCAAAAATTTTATGAATGGATGAAAAAAAACAATGGCGATCATGCGCACTTCCCTTTTGAGAAAGTTGTCCTACCCGTAATCATGCTTTTTTTACTAAGTTTATGGTTTAACAATATTAGGTTTTAATTATGGAAAAAATAAAAAATGTGAAAGAGTTCGTTGAAAAAATTGATTCAGCCAAAAAAATAAATCCCAAGGATTTATCAGCAGATCAAGACTTAAGCATCGCAATCATGAACTTAATCAGTATCGAAGAGCATTTAATGTTCTCGGGTGCCAAAACTCAAGACACAACTTTTTACGATTTAATAGAAGAAATCCGAGAAATCAGAAAGACTTTAATGCAAAAATTAATCCCCGCATATGAAGGCGAAGTTTGGTGCATTTCCAAACACCTTTTAGCCAGTTCCATGAGATTAATGGAAGTCGGAACAAAACAATTAAGCCTAAAAAACACAAAAGAAGCTTACGACTTATTCAACAAATCCTACGAATTATACTGTCTATTTTGGGGACTCAATATGAATATAATCAGCACAAAAGATATCAAATGGGTTGAAACATCAAAAGACGAAATCAAAAACATCATCAGCAAAAGCAAAACAAAAGAAGAAGTTGAAAATATTAACACCAACAACATCGAAACAACAAACACCAATGAAGAAAATCTCAACAACAAAATATCCACAATAGACAAACTAAAAAATTTCGTAAAAAAAGCAGTCAACTGTTGTATTGAATAGAAAAAACTTCGCCCTACTCTATTTTTTAAGTATTGACTTTTTTAATATAACTTAATTGACAATAAACAAAACGAAAGTATAAATAATTATTAATATTGCCGAGATAGCTCAGTTGGTAGAGCAACTGATTCGTAATCAGTAGGTCGCGTGTTCGACTCACGTTCTCGGCACCAGTGTTTTCAAATAATTAAATCTATATTATAGTACAACATATTTTTTCAGTTCCGCGATGGTTCCACATTTAAAGATATGTTTTTGAATTTAAAAAATTATAGTTTAAAAATCATTAAATAATAATTTACCAAAAAAAGCAGAGTATGCTACTAGACTAGATTTGATAATTCAATAATTACTTTTCACAAACTTCAGCAGCTCCACTAAAACAATCTTATCCTCAAACTCTCTTTCTAATTCATCAATCCTTTTGTGAAATGATAAAATATTATAATTATTTTCATTCATTTCATCTCTAGCTTGTTTTATAGATTTTCTTATATTTTCTTCTTTATTATCAAGTATTTCAGAAATTAAAATTATTGTTTCTTTTAATGATTTTCTTTTATCTTTATCATATGTACTAGTTTTATCTTTTACCTCTTTGCTGTTATATATTTTAAAGTTTTCTGCTTCCACCCCATTATTTTCTGTTTCTATCTCTTTATTGTTTTCTGTTTCCAACCTTTTATTATCTTCTTTTTCTGAATCTTTATTATTAATATCACTGTTCTTTTTTTCTGAAGTATTCAACTTATCTGCATTTAAAGTGATAAATCCATCTTTATTTACTTCATATTTTGCAAATACTGTAAATTTACTATTTAGTTTACTTGCAAATATTTTTGCAATATCACTTCTTGCTTCTATTTCTTCTTTTATATTTTGATTTGTATCTTCACTAGCATCTTGTTCTATTTTATGATTTTTGTCTAATTCCAAGCAATGACCTTTTTCTAATTCCACTTTATGATTTATATTTGATTCTTTTTTTTCTTTTTTATTCTTGTTTAAATGCTGCTGAATTTTAAATATTGGCTACAATCAGTTTTAGATATTTGATTATAATCAAATGCCCCCATTATTAATATAAAATCATTTATTATATCTTCTAGATTTCTATAATCCATAAACATAACTAGAAACATATTTAATTGACATTCTTTATATTTATAATCAAGAATTAGGTAATCGATATACTTTAAATACTCCCACAGTAAATTGAATGTTTTATGGTATTTGTTGTATTGCCTTATTTCTTCATTTCCTTTTATACTTCTATCTATTTCATTATATTCTGCTTCTGTAAGTATATTAGGTTTCCTTTCCGCTATTATTGCTTTATCTAGTATTGCATTAGCTCTGTAATTCATAATAAGATTTAATCGTGTTTGGATATCAGCTTTTATCATATCTGTTTTTAAATTTAATGTTTTAATCATTTTTTCCTCTATTTATTCTGTCTGTTTAATTATTCTTTTGTTATTAATTTATTGCTTATTCGATGTTTATCTATTTAACTTTTGATTTGTGAATTACTTCGCAATATAGCCTTAATTTCATTATATTGTTTTTGTATATCTGTTATTTCTATACTCTTAAGTATATTTGCAAGTATTTCAGTTTCTTGCTTGGATTGTTTATCAGTTATTATTCCTTTTCTATATCTTGTATAAACCCCAATAAGTAATTGTTTTACTTCTTCTGCAGTTAATTTGTTATTTTCATTCATCTTATTATTTATCCTGTTATTTAAATTATTAATGTTGTCATTATTATGGTTATTATTATTCATATTTGGGTTGTTATTATATTTGCTTGGTTTATTAATAAATATAGTTAAATTTTATTCTAATTTTGGTTTTGAGTATCTGGTAATAAGTATTCAAGATCTTCAAGCATTTTCTTCTCATTTATTGTCTCTTTCTTTTTACTTACTATTTCTTCTTCAGTCTTAAAAACTGGCTCTATATATTCGTTTTTGAGTATTAAAATATTTTTCATTAGTATATCAATAAGCTTTTCGGTTGAAACATCTTTTAAATCTCTTTTCTCAAGTTCTTCTTGTATAGCTTTTAGATTAGAAGCAACAAGTTTTATTCTTTGTTCTTTCATTACAAAGCAAGATTCAAATAATGATTCAAGTTCTGTTGCTTTTAAATTAGCTATTTCTTCCTCAAATTCTTTACTCCAATTAATAAGAGTTTGCTTACTCTTTTGTAGTTCTTTAGCTATGCAGTCAAAGGAATGTCCTTTAGCTCTTAGCTCTATAAATTTGGTTTTAGTATTTGTATCTGCTGTCATTTTTGGTTTCCTTATTGTTATTACGGTTAAATTCTTGTTTTATAAAATTAGTCATACAATTTAAAACATCTTGTATTGCTAAATCCGGATTATCTGATATTCCGAGTCTTTCGTAAAATAAGTATCTAGATTCTTCTAGGATTTCTTCTAATCTTTCTCCAAATATTTTTTTATTTTCCTCCATACCAAGAATATAAGGAATATTGGATTTAATATTGTTTTGATATTCTTTATTTGTTTCATCAGATATATCAATTGTTTCAGTTTTTGTTTCAATATTTTTTATATCTGTTTCACATTTTGTTTCAGTTGTTGTTTCACTTTTACACCTATTTAACACTGCTTTTGCAAGAATTTGTATATTTCTTGTTTCAGTTTTGTTTTTGTAATTGTTATCAATAGAATGAATTTGTTTCAATGTTTCATTTCCTAGAGATTGAAACAATGAAACATAGTTATTTTTTCCATTATTATCAATATTTTCTCTCTCATTATTACTGTTATATGTTTGTTTAATTCCCATCTTTTGCCCCTTTTGCTTTTTTCAATAATCTGTTAACTGTCGCAAGACTTATATCCATTTCGAATGCAATTTCTCTTTGTGTTAAATTACTTTTTGATAATTCCAATACTTGTATTAGTTGTGAGTCTTCAATGGTTTTAGTTTTCCAAATATTATTTTCTAAAATAACTTCAAATGGTTCTGCTTCTTTTCCTGAAAAGTTTCTTGATTTATCATAATGTATTTCAAATCTCGCACCTTGTTCAGCGGAATAATCTTTTGGTCTTTTGAGTACTATTATTGTATCTAATATATCTTCTCTCTTTGAAGTTCCTCTAGATGTTTCACCATTTTTTCCTGAATGATGAACTATTAGAACAGATATATTTCTTTTTCTTAAACTTAATAACCACTCTTGTATAGGATTCCAGCTTTCAGCTTCATTTTCTCTACCACTTCTACATAAAGTTGATAAATTATCTAATATTAATAGCTCAACACCGTCAAGATGTTGCTCAATTGCTTCTTGTCCTTCTTTTAAACATAAATCTGGTATTGATTTCTCTTGAAAATCTTGATTGATGATTTTTAGGAAATCTTCATTTGGTAAATCTTTATTAAAGTATGAAGAAATTTTAGCAAGTCTTTCTTGAATCGTTATTGCTGGCATTTCACCATCCACAAAGAGTACTTTTCTTGGTTTTTCTACCTTCCATAACCAAAGATCACTTCCGGATGCTACAGCATATGCTATACTTAAACCAGCGTAAGTCTTTCCTATACCTCTTTTGGCAAAAAGCATGTTAAGACTTTGAGAGCTAATAATTGGAAATATTATACTCTCTTTTTGTTTAATATTTGCTGCCAGAAAATCGTATACATTTATAGCTTTTAATATTTTCATTTTATTTGGAGCAGTAATTAATTGTTTCTTCACTTCCTCAATTCCTTCAAGAACATGCAGGTCGTTCCAATCTGTTGGTTCATTTTCCTCATTCTTAAATACTGGAAATATAACAGAACAATTATACTTTTCTACTACTGCATTAGCTTTTGTTATTCCGGTATTT
>JAQTXT010000104.1 GCA_028688645.1 Rickettsiales bacterium | reverse complement strand
CAGTCATCATTTCTTACCTCTTTTTTTAATTAATAAAAATCGCACTTAAAAAAAGTGCGGAGGTTCAAAAAACTGAACTGTTCAGCCCTTACAGCCTTTTAAGCTATAAAATAGCCTATTATAACCGCAAGCCTCCGCTATAATTACAAAGCTGTAAATACAACAAAGGCCTATAGGTCATACAGTTAATCTTGTTTTGGTTTTTGAAGCCATCACTTTTGCCCGTAGGCAGTTTAATTATTATAAAAGGAAAATTATTTTGCAAGAAATAAGTACAAGAGAATCCAAGCGATAATGCATTTAAATCACTTTTTTACAGAAAAATAAATTTATAAACTGTATTGCAGATAAATGATTTATAAACTTATTTCATTCGTTAATAAATCGTAGTTCCGCAATAACATACAACAAATAAATAAACTACACATGTCATTCCGTAGCTGGATTTTCTTAGTGAACGAAGTGAAGTTAGAAAATCCTCATACGGAATCCAAAAATTAAAATAATTAAATTTTTACTTTGTATTAAGTTTTGATATTATTAAGTATAAGTTTAAAAATTTAAGATTACAAAAGGAAAATTTTATTCATAAGATATCTAATTACTTTTGTAAGTTTTTGGCTAATTCTAAAAAAGTTTTTGCATTAAAATATTTAAAAAAATTCGGTATTATTAACCATTGAGGTTCTTTTTTGGGACTATATGGATATCCAATACAAATCCTATTTGAATTAATTTTTTCTCGTACTTCGCCAGAAGTTATATTCCATCTAAAAGCTAAACGGTCATTAGCACCATTAACATCGTTCCAACTAACAATAGCAAGTGTATACAAATCATCATCATTTGGATTTTCAAATAAAATTTGTTTTATAATTACATTTTTATTCTTTGGATAATTACAAATTAACGGATTATAATAGTTGTATTGATTCTTATAATTATCTGTATAAATTTTAACTCTATTATCAATCATATTAAATTGTTAAATATTTTATTTTTACAATCTTTGATATAAATTTAACTTTGTCAACTTGATTTTAAATTAATGTTATTTATTATTAACAATATATTGTGTATTTATATTCATATGGAAGAAGAAAAATTTATAAAAAATATTGGAAATAAAATAAAAAGAATCAGAAAAGAAATTAAAAAAATAAGTCAAAATGAATTAGCTGTTGCTACGGGTCTAGGCATAAATACCATTTCTAACATAGAAACTGGAAGATTCCCAGCAAGACTTGATACAATATATAAAATTGCAAAATCATTAGAAGTTGATCCTATAATATTTTTAAAACATAATGAAATAGACGATTCTACTTTAAATATCATAAACTTGTTGTTAGATAAAATTAAAAAAATGAATAAAGACGAACTAAAAAAATTTTTATACAAAGAATAATAACACAATATATTACAATTTATTAACATTTTTTTATTGAATAAAAACAATAATTTTAATACTTTTTAAGTATAATTAAACTTAAAAAGAGTTATGTCAGAAAAAAATTTTGAAAATAATATATTTACATATGCAACAAGTGAATTATCACAAGATGCTTTCTTATTCTATTTATTAAATTTTGCAAACAAAGATTGTGAAGAGGGAAAATTGGCAAGAGAATTCTTGTATAAATTTACAAATAATCAATTTATAAATAATGAAAATTATAAAAACTTTAAAATTTATTCATATAAACAATTCTTGAAAATTGATGTTTTGTTAGTCTTTATTAATGAAAGAGATGCAAATAATTCGTTTATTCTAATTATAGAAGACAAAATTAATGCATATGAAAGTAAAAAAGAGCAATTAAAATCTTATTCTGATGAAATAATAAAAAAAAGAATTCCAGAAAAAGATATAAATGGTTTAGAAATAGAAAAATATGATAACATAAATAATATTATTATTAAAAATATTATTTCTATTTATTTTAAAACTGGAACATTAGATACAAAGGAAATTTTAAATAATGAAAAAACAATAAATTTTAAAAATATTTGTGATATTTTTCAAAAAGAAAATACAAATAATATTATAATAGAACAGTGGAAAAATAGAATTAATAAAATTGATTTTTTAAAAAAAGAAATAGATAAATCTATAAAAAATAATAAAAAAATTGATGATTTTGTAAAAATGACTTTTGAATACAATTATGATGGTTTAGAAATCATGAATTACTTTGGAAATTTTATATTTGATGGAAAATGTAGAATAAATAAAGAACATAAATTTTATAAAAGTAAAACATATAATTACGAAACATGGAGAGAAAATTCAATGGGACATCCTGAATTTAATTTATCTATTAAGCCAGATTTTTTGTATAAGGAATTCAATAATGATGAATATAAAAAAGATAATAAAGATAAAAAATTGGCATTTTCTATACAAATACGGATTAGAAATTTTCAACTATGTATTATTCTTGAGACTCACGAGTTAGATTTACAAAAAAATAAGTGGTTAGGTTATGGTACATATAGCAAAGATGGATTATATAAAAGATACAAAAGTGTAGATGAATCTTTTATCAAAGAAAAAGAAAATTTTTATAGTAATATAAAAAATGAATTCATAAAAATACAAAAAGATTTAAAATTTAAAGAAATAAAAATAGAAAATATGAGAAAAAGGAATATACTCTTAACAACATTTGATTGGGAGGAAGTTTTAGAACTTAAAATAAACGATTTTAAAGATTTAATTTTAAGATTACAAAATAGCTTAGAAAAAATAGCAAAGAATACAGGATATAAAGAACAGTGGTAAAAATTATATTAATACTTTACAAAAATTCCCCTACTAAATCAATAGTAAGGGAATTTTTGTAATATAAAAAACAAAACTGTCTTTAAAAAGCTTGGCAATAACCTAATCTCCCACAATATAAACTGTAGTACAATCAGTGTGTTATATATTTCACTGGCGAGTTCGGAATGTATCGAGCAGTATTAACACAAAACAAAGCTATTAATTTCATATTGCCACAATACCCAACTTCACAACATCATTCGGAATATTTGGTTTATATACTTTTTCTACAGGATTTTCACCTGTAAATTTCATCAATTTAGCTTTTAAAATACTTGTATTAACCCCAGCCTCTTCAAGCTGAAAGATGTTAGCCTCTAATTCTTGCGGAGTACATAAAAATACATGACTATCCCAATATTCTTTATTCCTATTATTAGCCTCAATTTCCTCTTTGGATTCATTACCTTGTAATTCCTTAGGATTAGGAACAAAATCATAACCTGTATACATAGTCAAATTACCAGCATTTCCAATTAAATCATAAGGACCATATACACCTATTATGTAATTTGTAGTAGGCATATCTTCTTCGGAAATCAATGCTACTCTTTCTTTACTTTCATATGTTTTGCCGAAATCTCGTATTATTTCAAAAATTGATTCTCTAGCTTTTGCAGTCAAATTTTCAATAGAAATAACCGCACAAGTGCCAACTAGTTTATCACATTCTATTGCAAAAACTTGAACTCCAGAATTATCTTTTTCAATTATCATATTCAAATAAGCTTCATCAAATTTATTCAAAAAATTTTCAATTTGCTCTGGATGAATATTAGGCAAAAACTTTGAACCAATAGTTAAAGATTTTGGATTAACATGCCTATCAATGTGTTCTTTATTGGCAAGAGCACTTACTATATTCAATTTTATATGTTTCGCATTTTCTTGCAGACATTTAATAAAGCCACTGACCAATTTCTCTTTAATCTGATACTTTCCATTATCACCATACCCCATTACATGCTCCACAGGTCTGTGAAAATCACTACCGCCACTTTTTAACAAATCATGCTTATCACAAAAATCTATCAAATATTCAATTTGTTCTTCATTATGCGCTTTATTTACACATTCAAAGCCATCTAAAATATTCAATTTATTAATTTTTTCCACAAGTTCTTTACCTTCCATTTTATATCTAAATGGGTGAGCAAGCAAAACCTTTCCACCAGCAGATTTTATAATCCCAATCGCTTCGTATATATCAGGTCTTTCACCAAAAAAATAACTATCAAAAAAAGGACTCTCTTTGTTAAAAACAAATTTATTTAGAAAATCATCGAAACTATTAATACCAAGCTCTTCAAGAATTTTTTTATTTTCAGAATATTTTATTATATCATTAAATAAAGTTTTACTGGAATATGCATTTAACGACCCTTCCATTGTCAAATTTTCATCAAACTTTATACCAAAATTTTTACAAGCAACTTTATAATCTCCAAGCTTTTTAGTATGATATTCTTTCATGGAAAGCGGAAAATATTTTTTCATTAAAGGATTAGCACTCAATTTATTTAAATCAAATCCATATCCGAGAACCTCTATTCCACAACCATCAAACTTAGTTTCCATTTCTATACCAAACACAATTTTGCCAGAAAAATATTTCTTAATATCAATATTTTTCAAATCTTTATAAGCATTAATAGTATTATGATCAGTAATAGAAATATACTTTAGCCCAGACACTTCAGCTAATTTCAATAATTCAATAACACTTAATCTCCCATCTGAATGGTATGTATGCAAATGAAAATCAAACATATTAATATTTTGTAATAAATTTTAAAGGAATATAGCGAACATTTTGAAAAAGTCAAATACAAAAATTCCCCTACTAAATCAATAGTAAGGGAATTTTTGTAATATAAAAAACAAAACTGTCTTTAAAAAGCTTGGCAATAACCTAATCTCCCACAATATAAACTGTAGTACAATCGGCATGTTATGTGTTTCACTGGCGAGTTCGGAATGTATCGAGTGGTGCCACATCATTATGATTACCAAGCTATTTAAAGACAGTTTGTCTTAATTGCTTGTTGGTTTAATATTAGTACTTGTACCATTAGTTTAGTTTAAATCTCTACGGATTTAATACTATATATAGTCTTACTTTGTATACTTTTTATAAAAAAGCCAATCGGGTTATTAGTATTGGTTAGCTCAAGACATTGCTGTCCTTACACACCCAACCTATCAACGTGGTAGTCTACCACGACCCTATAGGGAAAATTAATCTCAAGGATGGCTTCTCACTTAGATGCTTTCAGCGATTATCCAAACCATACGTAGCTACCCAGCGATGCTTCTGGCGAAACAACTGGTACACCATAGGTATGTCCACTCCGGTCCTCTCGTACTAGGAGCAGATCCTTTCAATTTTCCAATGCCTGCGGAAGATAGGGACCAAACTGTCTCACGACGTTTTGAACCCAGCTCACGTACCACTTTAATTGGCGAACAGCCAAACCCTTGGGACCTTCTTCAGCCCCAGGATGTGATGAGCCGACATCGAGGTGCCAGACAGTGTCGTCGCTATGAGCGCTCGGACACTATAAGCCTGTTATCCCCAGCGTACCTTTTGTCCGTTGATCGATGGCCCTTCCATTCAGAACCACCGGGTCACTATGACCGACTTTCGTCTCTGCTCGGTTTGTCAACCTCGCAGTCAGGCAAGCTTTTGCCATTATACTCTTATAAACTGATTTCCGTTCAGTCTGAGCTTACCATTGCACGCCCTCGTTACTCTTTAGAAGGCGACTGCCCCAGTCAAACTACCCACCATACATTGTCCTAATAGTAGATTATACT
>JAQTXT010000103.1 GCA_028688645.1 Rickettsiales bacterium | reverse complement strand
AACTATTGCCAATTAATTGAGCTATTAATTTTTTATTATCAGAAATTTATCTAATCTTCAAAAAAAACAATTTTTCCTAAAATTTAAACAAATTTTTGAGCTTTTGAGCTTTTAAGCTTTGAAAATAAAAGAAATTAAATAAAAAATCCAAATGGCCTTTGAAAGATCATAATAAATATAAGTCAATCAAATACTTTTATTAATATGTTAAAAAATTGAAATTACCATTTTTAAGCAAATATGGTTTTGATCGATTTTTATTAATCTAATATTTTAGACATAATTTTCAGAAAATAAAATACGACAATGGGGCTAAATCACTTTAGCTTTACCAACTTTTAAAGTAAGAAATTTTGAATGCGAAAAAAATGAATATGAAAGGATAAGATGTTAAAAGAAATAATGATATACAAACCATTTGGATCGATCATACGAGTTTTTTTTATCTGAGGACTTTATCGAGGGCAGTATCGCTTTCTCCGACGGATCTGACAAAGCCGCAAATGGTGATGATGCTGGACTTTCCGAGGTTGATGGTTCCGTCTTCATTAAGATCACAAATATTAAGTTGGACTGAAGCGTTGTCCTTAGGTGTGATAAGTTTATCGGTATAGTCACATTTTCTTGGGAGGTAAAGATCGGTCAATTTGTTTTCGATATTGACGTTTCCTTTCATTCTGGTTTCAAGGTTTCTTTGTCTTCCGTTTTCCATTTGGATTTATGGCTATTGAATATTATTATATTTTTATTAATTTTTTTTTAATAAATAGAATTAACTATTTTGATTTAATGATTTGAATCTCCTTTTTTTTATAAAGTTAGATTAATAATTAACCAAAGAATAAATCCTTTTCAAAATGTAAATCGATTCATTTCTCAAATCAGCTGTCGTTATTGATAACGTAAATTAGTCAATGATTTTAGGGTAGCGGATATATGAAAGTTGGTTTCAGTGGATAATAAAAAAGACCATTTGTATTCCCATCAATGTAATTTTTTTTGTCAAATTAAAGTATCGGGAGACCAAAATATAATGTCGTCATACCAAATACTAACAACCAATTTGAGCATTATATGGGTGATGATTTAGCCTCATAAAAAAGAGGCCTCTATAAACTTAGGTACCCCATTTCACATGGTACTGTCGATTACTGGGATGATATGGAACTTCTTTGGAAACATGCTTTTTCACTCTTAAAAGTATCCCCAAGTTAATGCCCTGTACTCTTAACCTAAGCCAACATGAATCCTACTAAACACAGAAAGAAAATGCTTGAAATATTCTTTGAAAAGTTCCAAGTACCTGCTGTTTTTGTTGCTGTTCAAGGCGTACTTTCATTGTAAATTATTTTTTTACCAAAGATTTGCAACAGGAAAATCAACAGGCATTGTTTTGGATTCTGGAGATGGAGTTACTCATGTTGTACCAGTTTATTAAGGATATGCATTGACCCATTCTTGTTAAAGAATCAATTTTGGAGGTCGTGATGTTACTGAACATTTGAAAAATTTACTAAGAAAGAGCGGAATAAATTTCAACACTTCAGCTTAATTTTAATTGATTAAAACCTTGAAATAAAAATACTGTGCAATTAGCTCCAACCCAATAGAAAAAACTCGTGAAAAGAAAGACAAATACGTGCTTCCAGATGGTCAAGTTGTTGAATTTTCAAACAATTAAAAATAAGCAGGTTAAATTTTATTCGCCCCAGATCGAGTAGGCTTATAATATCCATGTAATTTTTTCAAATAAATAAGCTATCGTTCAGCTTCTTGCCAATAGTCTCAGTAAAGTTGACATTGAATTGAGAAATACACTTTATAACGAAATCGTACTTTCAGGAGGAAATACCATGTTTGAAGGCCTTCCTGAAAGATTTATTAAGTAACTAAAAAGAGTTCTTCCTAATGATACAAAATCAAGAGTATTGGCACCTGCAAAAAGAGACACAATGTGTTGGGAAGGAGGAAGTATATTGGCCAGCTTACCTTCATTTAAAAATATGTGGATTACACGGGCAGAATATAACGAACAAAAAGATCAAATCGTATCTAAAAAAACTTTCTGATCATAAATATTTCTTTTGTTTGCATAAAAGTTTTACCAAAATAGATAAACTATTTTCATTTTTTACATAAAAATAAAAAGACAACAAAATAGATATCACACAAATTTTGTAACGTGAAACATTTAATGATTTCATTTTTTTTCTTTTGGAAGTTGAGAAAAATCTCTTTCAGCTGGAAGTTACATGCTAAGAATGCTGTTGTTAAGTAATACATGATTTTTAGATTCGGCCAAAGTGCTGGCAATTTTTTAAGCGTATTCGATTTTTCTGACATCCAAATAAGCTGAAATTATGATAAAAAATTACATGGATTGTTGATGGAAGCTTTACCAACCAACTCAATGGATCTTGCTGAGGCTTCAGCTTTAATAATTGTTGACTTTTTGGTTTACTTGGCTTGTTCAACTTCATACTTTGCTCTTTCAGCTTCTTGTTGGGCGACTTGCTTGCTTTCAATAGCCTCAAGATATTATTTTCCGAATGTCAATTCAGTGATAGCGATGTTATCGATGATAATATTGAAATGAGCAGCTCTTTCAGAAAGAAGAGTTCTGATTCTTTATGATACTTGATCTCTTTGTGCGAGTAATTGTGAAGCTGAAAACTGGGCGACAACAGTTCTTAAAATTTCATTACAAATGGCAGGCAAAACTTTTTGATCATAGTTTTTTCCCAATCTTGTATAAATAGTGTGAAGATTATCAACTTCAGGGTGGAAAAGAACTTTAACTGAAAGTTTTACTACTTGCATGTCTCTGTTAGCAGTTTCAGCTCTAATTTCGTCCTCTCTAGTTTGGACATTAAAGATAATTGGAGTCTCGATAAAAGGAAGTTTAAAATTATAACCTTCTCTGTATCTGTTTGCGGTCAAGCCTAATAACTTATTGAATTTGATTGCGTAATGACCAATGTCAACTAAAATTAATCTAAAATTAACCATAATAAATGGATGATTGAGCCAGCCATAAAAGACCAAATCCTAAGACTAAAGGTAAGAGGCCTTTCCCTCCGCTTGATGAGCCACCTTGACCAACGAATGATTTAAATTGATTGAAGCCTTTACTGTTCATCTTTTGTTTGAACTTTTTTTATATTTTTATGATCTGTTTTGTAATTTCTTATAATTTATCTCAATTAATTTACATTATTTTTATCCAATTCTTTCCCTTAAATTTAAAAATAAACTTTTCTGTTAATTTTTTTATCCTTATTAATTGAATATTCAATATTTTTGAGAACTAAAAAAATTGAAGTAAAATTTAATTTTTACTTATCTTTAGCTCGATATATACAATTGTATTATCATAATAAATAGTTTGATTGTTTTTTAAGATTTAGCTCTGTATTTTGGTAGTGATTTCTTATTAAGTTTAGAAAAGATCAAGAAATATTAAATTGAATAAATATCATATTCGCTAATTTTCATTAGAAAACTAACAATCAGTAAAGCAGTCATTTTTTATTTAATAAAATTGACTAAAATATTTTGTAACACTTCATAATGAAGGAAACAAATTATGATGTTCAATTCATAAAATTTCTTTTGAAATTAAGAGTTGAAATCTTTTTATTTCAGAGTTAAAATATTTGAAGACTTAAAAGAATCTTTTGGACGAAACTAAAACAAATGAAAACTGTCTGAAAGAAAAACTTAGTTTTCTTAAAAACAAATCATTGATAAGCGATTTTTATAATCGAACGCGAAATTAGAAGCAGAACACTTTTTTAGATATCTAATTTCATTCAATTTATTGTTTTTTTGGAGCAGACTAAAATAAATCATAAATAAAGGAAAAATTTGAAACCAGAAGCCTGTCGTCATTTATACTCTATTTTGAAAAATGGATGCTAAAGGGCATTTTTGCAGTTTATTCTTCTATTCGGGTCAATTTAAAGACATTTTCTTAATAAATCGCAGAGCTCTTTGTGCTCAATAAAAATATCTGATATCGGCTTAAAATTATTGATGTTTCTCCATGTACTAAAATAATTTTCAGCTTTTTGGTACGAGATGGAATCTTTGTCAAAAATTTATCGAAACTCAGATTCAGCTTTTTTTATCATCCAATGAGGGAAATTCCCTGAGTTTTTTTCGATTATTACAAGATGCTCGAAGTCGTTATGAGTGGGGAAGAGTAATTATCCTGTAAATAATTCTGAAATAATACAGCCTATTGACCAAACATCAGCCACTTAATTCCATTGGCAGCATTTCAGTATGACTTCGGGTGGACGGTATTGACGTGTACATATTACTGAGCTGTGAAACTCATTATATTTGGTAGCTCCTCCAAAATCAATTATTCTTACTTTATCTGATTTTGGCAAATAAATCTTATGAGATTAATTTTTGAATCCTTCGAAAACGAGAAGTTCTTGATCTTAAAGCAAAATATTTTAGGGCTTTAAGTCTGTGTGAGTGTACCCAATTCTATGTAAAAATCCAATTGATTGAAGGATTTGTTTGAAAAACGATTGTACCATTTTTATTGAGAAACCACGATATTCATTCATTTTGATAACATCATAAAGAGATTTTCCAAGAGGCTTAAAAACCAAACAAAAGTGTCCATTATGATAAAAGGAATGAACGTAGCGTATCAGTCCCTATTTATCGTTCTTGTCTCTTGAATTAATTTCTTTCAAAATGTTTTTTTATATTTTCGCTGAATGGACGTAACGATCTACTGGCCGAATGATCTGAATTAAAATAAAAAATTTACTTTTATTGCATATTTGCGACCTTTTGACTCGGCCTCTACAACTCTTCCAAACGTCCCTTCTCCCAATAATTTGGTAATTTAATACATTCCGCCTAAAACTTAACCAACAAAGAATTCATAATGGCCCTTTTATTAGGTTGAGAAAGAGCTTAATGAAGGGCCGTTGCTGGAGATGGATGAATAAAAAGAAGTTTTGCGTTTACCTCTCATGGGCTTCTTATGTATTTTAGGCTGTCGGATACTCCTGAATCATATAAAACGTACTTTAAATTTGATGATGAATTTTGGGTTGAGTTTTAGGCTTGGTTCCAGACATAAGGCTGGTAGTTCACTAAGTATTTCATTCTTATAAAGCTAAATAAACTAATCTAATTTTTATAAACTAAACAAATTTAATTCAAATATTATAACACAATCTGATTTTCTGGCATTAACTGACTGAAAATAAATTTATTTGAAAGCCCAATCTTAAGAAAAAATTCCGAACACTCAAAATGAGTTTCTTTTTGTAAGGAAATTCGTTCGGTATTAGTTTTTAAGTCCGACTTGAAGCTCGCGAATAATTTTTATATTTAACTTTCTATTTTGGTAACTTTTAATGTTCTTTTTTATGTATTTTCGTAGCTTAAAATATGTAAGTGCATATTCTCTCTTATCTAATTTGAGTTTGTAGTCAAGATAGTTCAGAATTTGTTTCTCCATTTCATTCAAAAGAATTGTCGAGTATTCTGGAAAAGTTTTCGAAAAAGAGGGAGTTTAAAAAGACTAATCATCCCAAATTTTTGAAGCAAGCAAAAGACAGGTGACTAAAAGTCTGAATAATAATAAAATTACCTTTTGTAGTTGATACTTGTCAGAGACAGTTTTGATTTTTCTAAGAAGGTATCGAGATAGGAGGCAGCCATTACTGAGATTTATCTTTCCATTTTAGCACTGAGTACGAT
>JAQTXT010000102.1 GCA_028688645.1 Rickettsiales bacterium | reverse complement strand
TTGACAAATAAGTTCAAACATTTAACAATTGACTTGCCTGTATAGGCAGCGGCATAAGAAACCGAACAAGATTTTAACCTCTCTTTTGTCCTATAGACACAAAGCGGAGGCTTATAGTTATAATGAGTTGTTTACAACTCAAAAGGCTGTAAGGACTGAATCTTGTCAGTTTTCTTAACCTCCGCACTTTATTTTAAAGTGCGATTTTTATTAATAATAAAAAAGGTAAAGAAATGATGACAGAAAAACTAAAAGAACTTAACAATCAATTAAATGAAAAAATAGAAAAGAAAAAAGATGATATTAGCGTAAAAGATGAAATAGAACTAATTGAAAGAAAAATATTAAAAGAAGAATTAACTCAATTAGAAGTAAAAGCTATTAAATATTATGCAAATAATAATCTTAAAAATAGAATAGACTTAATGAATTTGTATGAATTATTAAAATATATACGAGGAACTCATAAGAAAAATAAATCAAATAAAACTATGATTGAAAGAGTTGAAAATTTGTTGGAAAATGTAGCGAAGAAAAACTAACAATTTGTAGCTCCCTTTTGTCCTTCGGATATTTTCCATCCTTGAGAGGAAATGTCCGAAGGGCAAAAGAGAGCTACAACAAAATCTGACAGGAACCTATTCCTACAAAAGTTAGACTTAGTCACAACAAATATTACTTTAATTATCCATATTACTTATATTTTCTTATAAATATAAATATTCCAATGATAACAAACCCTCATAGTATCAATTAATTTAAAACTGTCTTTTTCTTCAAATGGTATTGATAAAGAATTTGCAATTATCAATGTTCCTTTTGGAAATTTTCTGTATATATCTAAAAACAATTTCTGCTGTTTTGCTAAAATAAAAGTAATTACAATATCAAAATTAAAATCTTTTAAATTAAAAATATCATCATGGATAAATTTTATATTTTTTGATTTGTTGAAAATATTTGAAATTTTATATGGGAAATTAGATATTTCATAACCAATAAGTTCTCGAGAAATTTGAATTTTATTTAAATCTTTTTCAACACCTGAAAGCATTTTACCATAGCCACTGCCAATATCTAAAATTCTTATTTTATCGAATTTATTTTCTATAATATATTTTTGAATATAGTCTGCAATTATTTTTATAGACTTCGAATTTGAACTAACGGTGGGGGAATTTTTAAATCCTTTGCTCCAAATAAGTAAAATCATTAAATATATTGCAAAAAAACAGCACCAAGTAAAAATTAAAATTGAAAAAATTGCAACAATATTAAATAGCATCATTTCTTCCAATTAAAATTTATTTCTTTTTAGCTCTTTTTTTTCTATAACTTTCAGCTTTACCCTTCAAATTTGTCTGATCAGCTCTTCCTATCGCTATATCATTCTTGCAAACTTTCTTAGTGATAATAGAACCAGCAGCGGTTAAACAACCACTACATAATTCTACGGGGGCTACCATAATAGTATTGGAACCAACAAAACAATTATCACCTATTTTTGTAGGAAATTTGTTAAAACCATCATAATTACAAGTGATACAACCAGCGCCAATATTAGTTTCTTTGCCAATTATTGCATCACCAATATAAGTTAAATGTCCAATTTTTGTTCCCTCCCCTACTGTTGATTTTTTAATTTCAACAAAATTTCCAATGTGACAATTTGATTTTAAAATTGTTTTTGGTCTGATTCTTGCAAATGGTCCAACACTTACACCATCTTCGATTATACAATCTTCTAAATAAGAGAATGAATGAATTACAACATTTTTTGCAATTTTTACACCAGATAAAAATACGACATTTGGCTCTACAACAACATCATTTTCAATTTCTGTATCATAACTAAAGTAAACAGATTGCGGATCAATCAAAGTAACCCCTTTTTCCATAAATTCTTTTCTTTTTTGATCTTGGAAAATTTTTTCTGCCATAGCTAAATCAATTCTAGAATTTACTCCCATAACTTCATCTTCTTCTGCTATAACAAATGAAGAAAACAATCCGTCTTGTTTTGCTAATTTAATAGTGTCTGTTAAATAATACTCTCCACTGGCGTTTTTATTATCTATTCTTTTTAAGAAATCTTTTAATATATTGCCTTTGATGGCTAAAATTGCAGCATTACATAGATCACTTTGTCTTGTTTTTTCGTTAGCATCCTTATATTCTACATTATCAGCCAAATTATCACCAATAGTTATAACTCTTCCATATTTATTGCAAATATCTTTAGTTTTAAAAATTAGTCCAACTTGAGCTATATCAATGCAATTTAATTTATCAATCATCTTTTGATATGTTTCCAATCTAACCAAAGGAGCATCTCCATACATTACCAAAATATCGTTGCTCTTATTTTTTACTGCTTCCATTCCTACTTTTGCTGCATGAGCAGTTCCAAGTCTTTCTTTTTGTATTATGATAGTTATATTCTTTTCAATACTATTTCTAATTTGTTCCACATTTTCCTCAGAGCAAACACAAACAATTTCTTGAGCTTTTAATTTTTCAGCCGTCTTAATAATATGCAAAACCATTTCTAGATTTCCTATTTTATGTAAATGTTTAGCGACAGACGATTTCATCCTGGTACCTTTACCAGCAGCAATAATGATGATTGACAAATTTGACATATTTCCCACAAAAAACTTGAATTATAAGTTTATAGGATAATAATCAAATTATATTAATCAATAAAAAAAGTAAATGGTTTACACTTTTGCAATGCTTTTGGCAGTTATAATTACTTTATTATTTTACTTTAGTGAAAGAAATAGATTTTTGTCAAAAGTTGAAGATTTAACAGCTAATTTACAAAAAGAAATGGAAGAAAGATTAAATCTTGAAACTAGATACAGCAAAGTTTTAAATGATTTTAAAAGAGAAGAAGAATTCAACAAGAGTAAAAAAATCGATGAAACTCAATTAATGTTTACAAAAGTTAATATGCTTGATGATAAGTTAACATATTTCAATACAACTTTTAAAACAAAATTAGAAAATATCATTGAATTGCTAGCTGGCAGTAGCACAAAAAATGTTCAAAAAAATAATACAGCTAAAGATATTACTGATGTAGAAACATTTAATACTGAAAATCAACCAGCAAAAATAGAAGAAAATGATAAAACTGAAACAATCTTAAAAGAAGATAATAAACTTGAAGAAGAAAATACACAAAAACAAAACGAAATAAACAATCAAATCCTAGAAAACAATAAAGAACCAAGAAAAGTTGAGGTTTCAGAAGGAAAAGTATCTGAAGATATAATTGAAAATGATAGTGATCAAAATGAAAAAATTGAAGAAAATAATGAAGCAAATGACTTGAGTAATTTAAATCTTGAAGAAAATATTGAAGAAAAAAATAAAGAAACTGATAAAGAAAATGATGAAGAGAGTGAAGGAGATAATGATGAGGAAGACGAAGAAGAAAGTGATGAAGATAACGGAGAAAATGGTAGTGGAAATTTAGGGGATGTAGAAACAAACAAAAATAGTCAAAATAAAAGTTTAAATAATAATACTTATGAAAAATTAAAACCAGAAGAAGCCAACCAAAATATTGAAGAAAGTAAAAATACTAACACAGAAAATACGCAAGAAATTTCAAAAGAAGTTGATAATTCTTCTACCGATAAAGAAATTGAAAACGCATTATTTGAAGAAACGGACAATGATATAGATTTTAAAGAAGATACTGAAGATGAAGATAAAAACTTAAACACTGATAAAGCAGAAAGTTTTGCTGAGTTAAAAGATGTTGTTAACAATATTGTAGATTACGATGAAGAACGTGTTGAAGAAGGTACTGAAGATGAAAGTAATAAAAATGTAAACACTGTAAATACTACAAGTAAAAGTGACTTGAACGAGGTTGTCGATACAAATAATAATGAAACAAAGCTTGAAGAAGATTTAAAATTAAATACCGATATAACTGAAGGTTTTGATATAAAAGGAAGTATAGAAAAACTTAGAGCTCAATTAGAAGAAGATAAAAAATGATAGTGCTCCTTAGTATACTACTTCTAACAAATATAATTTCTGTTTTTTTCATTTATAAAATAATATTGGAAAACAGAAATTATATTTCGAAGATAAAAGAAAAAAATGAATTGGAAGCAAAAAACCAAGAATTAATAAATAATATAAATAATCTAAAAATTATAGAGGGTGAAAGAAACGAACTCCAAAATACACTAAAAAAAAGGGATATTGATTTTACATCATTACAAAACCAATTAGAAATTCTTAAAAATAATCTACATAATATAGAAAAACAAAGCGAATTAATAAAACAAGAAAAAGAAAATTTATTACAAGAAAAATCAGAATGGCAAAATGAAAAAGCTAAATTATTAAAAGAAATTTCATATAATATAATTCAAGAAAATATTAAGCAAAACACTGAATTACAAGAAAAAAACAAAAAAGAAATAGAAAATATTACAAAAAATCTGCACGATAATTTCACAGGAGTATTGGAAAAAATTAAATCACTTAATGATGATACAGAAAAAACTGAAACAGAATTAGATTTGATAAAAAGAGGACTTTTAAATCCAACAGGTGCGGGTTTAACATCTGAAACAACATTATCTAACATATTAAAATCTTCAAATTTAAAAGAAAAACAAGCTAAAAATGAAATTGGCGATTATATATTACAAACTTCTTTTAATACTCAAAACAACGAAGAAGACACAAAAAGACCAGATGGAATAATTTACTTACCAAACAACAATTACGTAATCATTGATAGTAAATCTTCAAAGCATTTTTTAGAACTTCAACAAAGTATTGATAATCAAAATCTTGAAGAGATAAAAGAGATAAAAAGAAAAATCAAAGATAGAATGAATAAACATTTAAGTGATTTAGGCTCAAAAGATTATCAAAAAGCACAAATGGATTATTTGAATTTGAATAAAAAAAGCAACGCAACCATCATGACTGTAATGTTTTTGCAAACAGAAAGAATGCTAGAAATAATAAGAGAAATAGATCCAAATTTTGAATTAAAATGTTATGAAAGCAATGTTTTTGTAGCAACACCAATCGGCTTAGTTAATTTGTTAAATCAGGCAAAATACAGTATTCAAAAAGAAAAACAAAACCTAAATTTTGATAATTTAAAAGATGAATTAAGAAAATTGTTTGATAACTTTGGAAATTTGTTTTCGCATTCAAAGAACTTAGGAAAGAGTTTAGAAAAATCTATTGGGGAATACAATTCATTTGCTGATACTTTCAATAAAAAAATCCTTTTAAGATTTAAGAATATGGAAAAAATTGGAATAGAATCAAATAAAATGAGTTTTGAAACTAAAAAGCTTGATACTTATCAAATACTTACTCAGAGTATAAACACAATAGACTCAGAAGCAGAAGAAGTTGAAAATAATTTGATTGAGAATGATAGTAATTCTTAAAAACAATTAATATTTGACAAATAAACCAAACCATTTAATAATCAAATTGCCTACGGGCAAAGTTGAGGGCTCCAAACACCCAAACTAACTTTAATTTGTTCGCAGGCTTTCGCTTTATACTATGAAAGCGGAGGCTTGCGGTTATAATAGGCTATTTATAGTCTAAAAGGCTGTAAGGGCTGAACAGTTCAGTTTTTTGAACCTCCGCACTTTTTTAAGTGCGATTTTTATTAATTAAAAAAAGAGGTAAGAAATGATGACTGAAAAATTAAAAGAACTAAACAATCTTTTAAATGAAAAAATCGATAATAGTAG
>JAQTXT010000101.1 GCA_028688645.1 Rickettsiales bacterium | reverse complement strand
GATGGCTAATGTGAAAGTTCTATTGGCTATAATTGTGTACCTTCAATATTAGTGGCTGCGCTGTCAATCCTGATTTATTGAAATTATTTGGAGTCCTTGATCTCAACAGTAAGGCCAGTTTATGATACTTTTTAAATTCCACCATAAACCATCCATATTTTCATTTGGTTATTATTGATGTGCTTCAAATTGATTTCTTTTTATTTTATATTGATTTAGCATTTTGTAAGCATAAACCCCATTGAAACTTACTATGGAGTTCCATCTGATTTTCTGAACTTTTAGAACAAAAATTAACAATAACGTAAAGGAGCGTGATTGAATATTAATGATTTTGATGTTGCACTTTTTTTTATTCCAAAATTATCAGCGATCTTAGTTTTATCTGAATTTGAAGCTGTTGTTTATGTTCGCTTATTTATTCTTTATTATTTTTTGTTTGGATTACTCACATTATTTGGATCTTTTGTTACACATGAACCCATTCTTTTTAAAAAAATACAATTTTGTTTTATTTTATACTAATCAAGAAGAAATTTTTAATGCTAAACTTCACCAAAAATAAATTTAAAAAATAAAACTCAATAAATAAATGAAAAATGTGAAGATTCAAATCTTCAGTTTGTTTCCTTTAATAACTTCTTTGCTTTGAAAATCCATCATGGCCATGCTTCCGAATGTAAATTGAAAAAGATTTTTATGATCATTTTGAATCATTTATTGGCTCATATTAATTGAAGAAGGCAAGTTGAAAAATTAAAAACTTCCTTTTCTTCTCATTTATTGACTTTGCTTGGTGTTCATTTTTAAGGTTTTTGCCAAAGCAGTATTTGTTAAATTTAATTTTGATTTATGTTGTTCAGCAAATACGTTTTTAGTCAATATTCTTTTACCTAAATATCGATCATTCTTTGGGGTCAAAATGGTTTGTTTCTATTTGGAAATCTTTAAAGATTAATTGCTGACATGAGAACTATTTTAAGTTGATATTCTCATATTTTCTGAATGGTCAACGCTTTTAAATGATGATCTTATACCAATTTTATTGTAGCTATATTTTCTCCTGATTTGATCAACTTATTTTTTAAGTTTTAAAAACTTCTGTTCGCTTTAATTGGCCTCTTGAATGTTGGCTTAGTGAGATTGGGTTGAATCTGTTTTTGAAAAAGCTTTTTTTTATTTTATTTATTGTGAGGTATTTTTTTTCGATGATGAACTTTCTTCAATATTGACTTCTTTTTTATCGAGTGTCAATCTTGGAAAATTCTTTTTATTTTGATCCATTTTAACCGTATTTAATTTACTAAAAGCCTCATTACCAAAAAATATCATAAGATCTTTTGATGGACTGAGTAGCAATTTTCTTTTTCCTGAAACCCTCAAACATTTATCACTTGACTTTCTGTTCATGGTCATAACTGGAGATGCTGGAGCTGAGAAACTTTCAAACAAATGGCTATTCATTATTTCTTTTAGCTTTTCCTACGATGTAAAAAAGATTTCGATTATTTTCTAATTTTTATATCATTCTTTAGCAATAATTTAATTAAACAATAAAATTTGATAATTTATTTTATGGAAATAAAAAAAATACTTATTGACTTCATTAACTTTCATTCATAATGTAAAAGAATTTCATCATTTCATTTTCAATTTCATTGATTTATTGCTGTCAAAATATAAAAGAAAAATTAAAGGATAATTCTATCAACTTAGACTCAGAACAATTTATCAGAAAAAATAAAAAAAGAAATGTAATTTGCATTCTTTTATCAATTCATACCTACACTTTTCACTTTTACTACAGTAATCATTTTGATCGTCCTCGCGAGATGCTTTCTTTAGCCAATTGACGCTAACAAACTTTAAAACCAAATGGAATAAAGTCTTATTGATTCATAGAAATTTCTCTCAGTAAGAAGATGGAGTCGTCAATAAATTTCAGATAGTGACTCAAAAAGCATAATTTAATGAATGTATTCTACAAAATCTACCAAATGAACTGATAATTTTTACTTTCTATTTATCACAAAAATTTATCAACTGTCACAATAATCTCCTATTTTTAGTTGTTCATATAAAAATTAATTTTTAAAGAAGTAATAGTGATGGTTTGTTTTAAATAAGAATACAAATCAAAATCTCAATTCGTGAGGCTTGGTGTTGTTGAAAAGGGTGAATCTAGTTCCCAAATATCCCTTGAGTTGTTCGACTTTAGCAATGTTGGCCAAAAGTTGAGCATCAACAGTCTTTTGGGTTTGTTTGGCTGTTTCTTTCCATTTTTGTTCAGCTGATTTTGATTCCTCAACTCTTTTGAGTCTTTGTTCTGAGGCGTTTTTCAATTGACCTTGAGTCCAGGTCTTTTGTCTTCTGAAGAAAGCATCATCAACGTTAGCGGTGACACCAGCCAATGAGACTGAAGTTGAGGTAGCAATGACGTAAGCTGGGTTGACTCTCTTCAATGGAACTCCGTTAACGGCATATGGACCAGTAACCAAAAGATTTCCTGATGGGAGTGCTTTAAGAACAACAACTCTTCTTCCTCTGTGTGGGCCTGACAATAAAATAACAACGTTGCCAGCTTGGATGGATTTTCTTCCAGTGGTTGGGGTTGGTTTGTTAGATTTTCTAACGAATAATTGTCCTTGATCATCAGCTGGATACCAAGTGTTAGAATTGTTTCTCAATCTTCTTTTTTCAGCACCACCGATTCCTGAAATTACAATATAAAATACTTAAATGGGCGACTGATGGGCTTTCACTGGAAAGTCTAGTGGGGAGATGAACTGGAGAAGCTCTGACGTATTTAGCAAGCTTGTGTGCGAGTCTTGCTCTTGGGGCAGTTTTATTATTGGATTGAGCCATTTATTGTTTAAGGTATTATTATATTTTCAAAAATTAATATTTATTCATTTTTCTTTTTACATAATCAATTCTCAAGAAATTAATTCAATTTTAAACGATAAGGATCTTTCTATTGGCTTTACAACATTAAAAACGGCAGATAATTAGTTGATTTATTCAGTAATCTTTTAAAAAGCTTATCTTTTAGAACAAAAAGTCCAAAAGTTGACTCAAAAATAAGTAATTGAGAGTTTAAATAACAATCATTGAATAACTGATCATAATCTTTCAGATTTTTCAGTTCTTCTTTTTCTTCTTTCGAGATTTTTGGTTCTTCTGGCATCTTGTTGGGCTTCCAACTTTTCAGCATCAATCTTTTTGGCTTTTTCCTTGAAGATAGTTTCAATCAAGACGGTTTTGTTCTTGAATTGATTACCCTTAGCAGCAAGGTAGAATTTGTGATAAAGAGTTCTATCGATTTTCTTGGATTCTCTGTATTTTCTGAGGAGTCTTCTGAGGACTCTTTGTCTTCTGACCCAGAGGATTTTAGTTGGCATTCTGCTTTATCTTGTACCTCTCTTTTTACCTGGACCGGAGTGTCTACCGAGTCTTTTAGCTTCAAGATGTAATCTGGCTCTGGATCTGGAGTGAACTTTTTGTTTTCTTTTCATTATCAAACCATCCTTAACGAGTTTTCTGATGAATACTCTGGAGTTGGCTTGTCCAATTTGTTCGACTTCATTGGGATCAATCCAGACTCTTTTAAGTCCGCATTTTAAGATTTCAGAGGCAAGACGCTTTTGACTGCTGAGATTAACCATTATGCTTATAAATAATCGATATTAATTATTAAAAATTAATAAATGAACTTTGCTGAATCATTTTTTTTAATTTAATTATTTTTTTACTAATCTATTTATTTTGAGAATGTACACGATTATATATTGCAAATATCATTTATTGAAGTAACTTCTTTTAGGAAAGTTGTGGTTAATCTATTTATTACTCTTTAGTTAAATAGATGACCAAGTGATTTGGTATGAAAATTGTATTTTTGACATGAAAATTTAGTTTAAGACATAGATATCCTATTTTGTATTTAACCCTCGATAATTTATTAACATTTATTAGACAAAATAGCATCTACGTACTATTAAAAAAATATTTTTTGAGTAATTTTTAACTCATATCTTTTGAAATATCTCATTTAAAATCAAAATATTCTTGAAAATCAAGCCTGTACATTCAAATAGATTTAAATAGAATATCATCGTGAACCAATCAATCTATTAATGTATGAGCCTTTTGTGATTGTTCCTTCATTTTATTTGTGAGGAATTTTATCATTGAGATTTTAGGTTTTTTAAAAGATTTGCTTTTTGATTTCTTTTGTGAGTTGCTCATGCTTTGGATATGATCTTTAGGTTATTTTGATGCGTTGGCCCCGAGCCATGCGACTTCAATGTCTGATGTTTATAAAGTTCTTGGTCTAAAGTTAAAAAAGCAATGTACCTGAATCTTGGGGGACGAGGACATACAAGTTCTTCGTTATGGGAAAAATTTCCGCTCGTCATGACCCAATTCTAAAAATAAAAAAATATAATAATTATTTGACAATCCTAACAAATCTAATTGGATTGAGTTTTTAAGAATAAATTTTGATCAAATCAGCGGATCCTATCGTATTTACGATAATGTCCCAAAAATGATTTTTTTTATTTAAATTCTTAATCTTTCTGATAAAGAGTAAAAATCAACAAAGGAGATTATTTCAGTCAATTTTTTAATAAATAAAATTAAGTTTAGCTTAGCTATATGTAGATTTTTATTAACACAAAAGTTTGTATTTGAATTAAAAATAAACGATAAAAAAGAAATTATCATACATGCATAAATTTGAATTTATTTTAGATTCATGATAATAAAGGTAAAAGGACAATTTTTTTCTTTTCAATTTAAAAACTTTTAACGATTTAATTTTAACTTCATGCTACAACGCTTCATTTCAACTAAGAGCTGAAATAAAATAGTAAAGATCGTCTAAGATCACATTATAAATAAAAAAATAAAAATCAAATTTTAATAACTAAAAAAATTAAGTTGATAGATTCAAATATCTCATCAAACCAGTAAGGAATGGATATTAGAGACTTTTAGGGCATTTATATGTATAAACTCATATTGCCCGCAATGTATATTATCAGCTGGATATCAATGTTTTTAGGACCATCACTATTTCCAGTTGTTTATCAAGCCATATGTTTTGGAGTTTTAGTATGGTTGGGAATAAGAATGATTATGTTCGGGTTTATTAACTTTGTGTTACTTATTGGAAATTGCAGAATTCTTAGTCGTGCTCAAAACACCGAAAATTAAAATTATCGTCATATTACAGAAAATGGAGAGGAAATTCTTCACGCTTTTATCATTCCCAGTTATAAAGAAGATATCGAACTTATTGCAGAAACAATGAGTTTTTTGGCAACTCATAAACGAGCAAAAGACTCATACTTTGTATATTTGGCCATGTAAAAACATTAATAGGGCGCCAGTAAAAAAGCCTAAGTAATAATAAACCGTTTCAAGTCTAAATTCAGACATATGGACTTCACATTACACGAGGTCAAAATGTACGAACAAAAAGGTAAAGCATCAAATGTCTCTTGGTGCGCTGAGCATCTTGAAGAAAAGTTTAGAAACATGATGCTTCCAACATAAAATTTGTTCTTAACAATCATTGATGTTGATAGTTGGGCACCAGATGTGTATTTTGATGAAGTCGAAGATCATATTCGTGACAATTGGTAAGAGCGACACATTTCAATCTTCCAGCCACCACAAGTGTTTACCAGAAATCATTTAGAAGTTCCAGTTATTTCAAGAGTTTACGATTATATGCACAGTTCAATGCATGCGGCCAATTTATTCTCATTCGCTGACATTACTTTCCCATTATCAAACTATACAATTAGTTTCAATCTAACTAAAAGAATGGGATTCTGGGATACTGTTTAAGAGGCCATTGGAGAGGATTTCCATACT
>JAQTXT010000100.1 GCA_028688645.1 Rickettsiales bacterium | reverse complement strand
TGCTAAAGGTGCTTTAGAGTCTTTAAATACAGAAATTGAAGATTTAGAAAAAAGTATAGAATTAGATGTTTGGACAGCTTATCAAAATTTTTTAACAGCAAAAAAAATATATATAACTAGTGAAAGTTTATTAAAGAGCGCTACCGAAACCGCAAAGACAATGCTTGGAAAATATAAAAATGGAAAATCATCTATACTGGATTTATTAAATTCACAATCAGATTTAGCTTCTGCTAGATATGAATATATAAGTGCTCAGCATAATTGGTTTATAACAAAAGCTAATCTTGTAAAAGTATTGGGGGAAATGAGTATGCAAGAATTGACTTCATTATCAACCGCAACAAGTTTAAATAACAATAATGGTAAAGAAAATGAAATTAACTAAGAAAAAAGTTATAATAACATTAATATTTTGTCTTATTATCTTGGGATATTTAATTCTAAAACCATCTGGTGAGAAATTCAATATAAAAGATTTCGATACTGAAGTTGTTAAAAAAGGTGATATAACAAAAACAATTACAGCAAATGGAACTATAAATCCAGTTAATGTAATTGCTGTTGGAACTCAAGTATCAGGAACTATTGAAAAAATTTATGTAGATTTTAATGATACTGTAAAAAAAGGACAAAGACTCGCTGAATTAGATACTTCTATTTTAAAAAGATCTGTTTCGGAAGCAAATTCATCACTAAAAAAAGCACAATCAAATTTAAATTTAGCTAAATTGAGCTACAAAAGAACAAAAACTTTGTTTGAAAAAAATTATATAGCAAAAGTTGATTTAGATGAAGCAGAAACAGAATTAAAGAATTCAAAAGAAGAATATAATATTGCAAAAGCACAATATGATGTTGCTGAAATAAACCTTGGTTATGCTTTCATAAAATCTCCAGTTTCTGGCGTAATTATTTCAAGAGAAGTTGATGTAGGACAAACTGTTGCATCAAGCCTTTCTGCCCCAACCCTATTCAAAATAGCTGAAGATTTAACAAAAATGCAAATTGAAACGAGTGTATCTGAAGCTGATATTGGTTCTGTAAAAGAAGGACAAAAAATTACTTTCACTGTAGATTCCTTTCCAGATAAAATTTTTAATGGTTCTATAAAACAAATTAGATTAAATCCAACTACATCATCTAATGTTGTTGTTTATAATGTTATAATTGCTATAGATAATAGTGAAAAATTTTTGATGCCTGGCATGACTGCCTATGTCACTATACCAATAGGTGAAGTAAAAGATGTTAACAAATTAAGCATTGTAGCTTTAAGATTCAATCCTAGTGACAGTATTTTAAGTATTATGGGTGTTGAAAAACCAGTTAAAAAAGATGGAAGTGTCATATTATATAAATTAGTTGGTAAAAAAGTTATTCCCGTTTATGCAACAACTGGACTGTCCGATTTATCTCAAATAGAAATTAAAAGCGATGACATAATTGAAGGTGATTTAATAATTAGTAATTCAACTTTAACAACCATAAAGAAGAATGGCGGCGGTCCAATGTAAAATTGACAAAGTCTTTATTTAAGTTATAATGATTACGCGATTAACGAAATTTAATTAAAATGAAAAAATTATACTTATTTAGACATGGCGAAACCGATTGGAATAAAGAAGGAAGATGCCAATATTCTATTGATATAGAATTGAACGAAACTGGTCTACAGCAAGCAAAAGAAAATGCTAAATTTTTACAAAATTTGGGCATTAAACACATTTATTCAAGTCCCCCCTAAAAAGAGCATATAAAACAGGTCAAGTTTTGGCCGAAATGATTAATATCAATATTGAAATAGTTGACAGCTTAAGAGAATTGAAAGGCGGAGATTGCGAAGGAATGTTAAAAGAAGAAATAATGAATTTAATCGGTATTGATAATTATGAAAAATTTTCTCGTTCTCGCAGTGATGGTTTGGGTTTAAGATTGCCAAATGGTGAAAGCAAAAAAGAAGCCAGAGAAAGAATATTTAATTCTATATTGAATATTTGCAAAAACACTAAACATGACACAATAGGAGTTGCTTCACACGGATTTATTTTAAGAGAATTTATACGAGCCACTGATTTCGAAGACGATAGTGGACTTAAAAATTGTGAATGTATTGAAGCAGAATTTGATGGCGAAAATATTAAGATAGTCAGAAGAATTAAAAATACCTAACTTTATCGTAATCCCATAAATAATAGGATTACGATCCTATTATTTATGGGATTATTTATTCTAAAAATTGAATAGACAATAACTTTTTTTAAAATAAAATAGCATTTAACAGAAATTTGTTTTATTATCTAAAAAAATAAGTGAATTTTATGAAAAAATATTTTTTAACTTTAATATTATTATTTGCATTAAGTTTTTCAAACTCTTATGCTGCTAAATTTGATTTGTTTACACCACAAAAACAAACTCCAACTGGTTTAATTATTAATACTTTATCAAAACCTAGCAAATTTAATACAAATAATGATTTAACAAGATATGTTGGATCTTTTAATGTTGCTACAGGCGAATTGTTATATTTAAAAGGAATAATTACTGATGCTTTTGGAATTCCGATAGAAGGTGCAACTATTAAAATATGGCAGACAAATTCTGCAGGAAAATACCAAACACTATTAAAGAAAGAAAATGCTTATGTTGATAAGAATTTTGTGATGTCTGGAACAGCAAGAAGTGATAATCTTGGTAGATATGGTTTTAAAACAATTTTTCCAGGTGTGATAGAAGGTAGAGCACCACATATTAATATGGTAATTTCTCATCCAAACTTTGAAAGTATAGAAACTGAAGTTTATTTTGACAAACACTATTTGAATGAAAAAGATGCGCAATATATGTCATATAGTGAAGAAAATAGAAAATTACTTACAGCAAAAGTTGTTAATTATGATTATTTAAAGCCAGAAGATGGAAAAATAGCAACTTTTAACATTGTAATGGACGGAATTCACGCTTATAAAGGATATTAAACTTATCACATAAACAATATACGGGAAGTTTTAAATGCCTACATTTGAAATAGAAGATTCATACAACTTGCAATTTATTGCAGGAATTGATGAAGCAGGTAGAGGTCCTTTATGCGGTCCCGTATTTTCTAGTTGTGCTTTAATTGCAGATAGAAAAGTTTGCCCTATTGAAATTGATGATTCTAAAAAAATTACTGAAAAAAATAGAGAAAGAATTTTTGAAGAAATACTAAAATTAGAAGAAAAAAGACAAATTTTATTTGGTATAGGCGAAGGAAGTATTGAAGAAATAGAAAAATTTAATATAAGAAATGCTACAAAAATATCCATGAAAAGAGCTTATGAAAATTTAATAGAAAAATATTCTCTAAATATTGATATGGTTATTGTTGATGGTAATTTTATTCCAGATATTTCAACAAAAGCAGAATTTATAATAAAAGGTGATGAAAAAAGCATTTCTATAGCTACGGCTTCAATAATTGCAAAGGTTAGCAGAGATAGATTGTTAAGAAATATGGATTTAGAATTTCCAGAATATTGTTGGGCTAAAAATAAAGGCTATGGAACCGCAGAGCATATTAAAGCAATAAAAAAATATGGAATATCAAAATACCACAGAAAAAGCTTTTTGCAAAATATTCTTAAACTATTTTAGTTTATAATCATGCTAACTATTGAATAGAAATATTTATATGTAAAAAAGCTCCTTGTTAAATTAATTAATAAGGAGTTATAAAATAATATATTAAACGGCAATAATAAAATTATTCTTTTGTAGCTCTTTCTACAGCTTCAAGCATAATTTTTTTAGCAGTTGAAGCATCTTTAAAACCAGTAACCTTAACCCACTTGCCTTTTTCTAATTCTTTATAGTGTTCAAAAAAGTGTTTAATTTTATTCAATAACACTTCAGGAATATCACTAATTTCATTAAGTCTTGAATATTCAGAATTCATTTTAACTGTCGGAACAGCTAACAATTTTTCATCCATTCCTTTCTCATCTTCCATAATCAAAACACCAATCAATTTAGCAGGAATAACAGCACCTGGAATAACTGGAAATTCGCTAATAACCAAAACATCAACTGGATCACCGTCTTCAGATAAAGTATTAGGAACAAAACCATAATTGCAAGGATAATGCATTGGAGTTGCTATAAATCTATCAACGAATAAAGCTCCACTCTTTTTATCTAATTCATATTTTACAGGCAATGCATTTGCTGAATTCTCAATAAAAACATTAACTTCGTCAGGAACATTTTTTCCCATTGATACATTTTCTATTTTCATAATTATTTTCAAAAAATTAATACAGACATATTATTATCCAATATTTTTTAACTTCAAGTAATTATTGAAAATAAATTTTATCATAATAGTCTGTAGACATTACTGATTGAAATTTTATGAACTACAAAACACAGTTATCTTACATTGAAAATACAACAGTTATAAAAAATATAACTGAAAGCAGTATAAAATATTTAGTTTATAATATTTTAAACGAAACAAAATTTCAGTTTTTTGTCTATATTTGTAATAATAACTTTGATTTAGAATTAGCAAAAAAAGAAATTGAATTTTACACCAAAGAAATAGAAATTTTAACATTCCCAGAATGGAATACTATGCCTTATGATGTTAACTCTCCTGATTTAGATCTGCAAACACAACGCATGAATTGTTTTTATAAACTTACCAATCTCACAAACAAAAAAGTTTTATTATTAATATCACAAAAAGCAATAATTCAAAAAGTAATTAATAAAAAAGATTTTAGATTTATTGATTTTAACATAAATCAAAAATTAACCATTGACGAAGCAAAAAAAACTTTAGAAGAAAATTGTTATAATAAAACGGAAACAGTATATAGTGTAGGCGATTATTCCATAAACAACAGCGTAATTGATCTAATTACATTCAACAATCAAGCCTATAGAATTATAATACAAAAAGACACAATTCATGAAATCAAAACACTAAATCCTAATAGCCAAATTGCTACAAAAAATCATGAAAATATTCTAGTATTACCCATAAGAGAAGTAATTTTAAATCCACAAAATATTCAAAATTTTAGACAAAATTATAAGAAATTGTTTGGCATTCCTAATGAAAAAGACGAATTATATAATACCATAACAAATAACAAAATATATAATGGTTTTGAGAATTGGTTGACATTATTTTATGCAAATGATTTAGAATCTATTTTTGATTATATTCCAAATAATGCGGTTTTGTTATATCAAAACGATATAAAAAATAAAATAAAAAATTTTTATGATTTAATTCAAAATTATTACAATTTGAGAATAGATAATTCAAAGCAAAAAAACATGGAAAATATATATAATCCGACACCTATCGATTTGTTATATTTAGAGAATTTTGAAAAAACACTTAGTAAATACATTAATATTATCTTTGACACAAAAGATGAAATCAAGAATGAAAGGCAAATTGAATTGAATTTTAAAAATATTCCAGAATTTAATAAAAATTCAAATGAAGTCTTTAAAGACTTGAAAAATTTTCTTGATAAATAAACTATAATATTTAACAATTGATTTGCCTATATAGGCAAGCGGTGTAAGAAACCGAAACACGGAAAAACCTCTCTTTATCTTTTATAGAGATTAAAGCGGAGGCTTATGGTTATAATAATTCATACTTGTATGAATTAGAAGGCTGTAAGAGCTGATCGTGTTCAGTTTTCTTAACCTCCGCACTTTGAATTTTTCTTAGTGCGATTTTTATTAGTAAAAAAATTGACAAATAAGTTCAAACATTTAACAATTGACTTGCCTGTATAGGCAGCGGCATAAGAAACCGAACAAGATTTTAACCTCTCTTTTGTCCTATAGACACAAAGCGGAGGCTTATAGTTATAATGAG
>JAQTXT010000099.1 GCA_028688645.1 Rickettsiales bacterium | reverse complement strand
TGTAGCAAATAATAATTTTAATATGAAACTAGATATTAGAACTTTAAGAAGACTATTGAGATATATAGAAAGAACACATGAAGGAAAAAGAACTAAAGAATGTATGATTGAAAGAGTTGAGAATGTGCTGGAAAGCGTGGTGAAGAAAAATTAATAAATAAGAAAAACGGAGGCTTTTGCCTCCTCATTTTTTCTTCCATATAATTTTTATTTTAACTAGTCTGGTTTTTTGATAGATTCAATATCTCCAATCATATAAAAACTTTGCTCAGGATATTCATCAAATTCTCCAGCTATAATTCTATTACAACCGTCTATGGTCTTTTCTATAGGAACAAAAACCCCTGGCATATTTGTAAATTGTGTTGTAGTAAAAAATGGCTGAGTTAAAAATCTTTCAAGTTTTCTTGCTCTAGCAACAGTTCTTCTATCTTTTACAGATAATTCTTCTAAGCCAAGCATTGCGATTATATTTTTTAAATCTTCGTATTCAGATAATATTTTCTTCACATTTTTTGCACATTCATAATGTTCTTTTGAAACTATTGTATCTGTTAATATACTTGATGTTGATTGAAGAGGATCTACAGCGGGATATAAAGATTGACTTGCTCTTTTTCTTGATAAAACTACAGAAGCTGATAAATGTGAAAAAAGATGTGTTGCTGAAGGGTCAGTAAAATCATCAGCTGGCACATATACCGCTTGAATTGATGTCACTGATGCTTCTTTAGTTCCGCAAATTCTTTCTTCTAACTCAGCTATATCACTTGCTAAAGTGCTTTGATAACCAACATGTGATGGTATTCTACCAATTAAACTAGATACCTCATTTCCTGCTTGAACAAATCTAAATATATTATCTATAAGTAATAAAACATTTTGTTTTTTTTCATCTCTAAAATATTCAGCCATAGTCAAAGCTGTATGGCCTACTCTAAATCTTGTTCCAGATGGTTCATTCATCTGACCAAATACCATAATTGTTTTATTTAAAACACCTGCTTCAGTTATTTCATTATAAAGTTCTTCACCCTCTCTGCTTCTTTCTCCAATTCCACAAAAAATACTTACGCCGGAATAATTTAATGCCATATTATTAATCATTTCAGTGATTAAAACTGTTTTACCTACTCCTGCCCCACCAAATAATCCAGCTTTTCCACCAGCTTCAAGCGGACATAATAAATCTATTATTTTTATACCAGTTTTAAAAACTTCTTGAGTTGTTGGATGTTGAAATAAAGATATTGGTTTTTGGTGTATTGATTCTAATTGTTGAGTTTTAATTTCACCTTTATTATCAATAGCTTGACCAAACACATTCATCATTCTGCCTAAAAGTTCGATTCCAACAGGAACTTTGATTGTGTCTTCTGTATCAATAATTTCATCATTAAGAACTAATCCAGAAACAGCATTTAAAGCAACTCCAATGATTTCATGGCTATCTATTAAACCTAACACCTCAACCACAATATTACCACTAACTAGCTTATTGTGTATGTTTGGCAATTGTTCTTCAAATTTTGCCTTAATAACACTTCCATTTATAGATGATATATGACCTTTATTCACAACAATGATCTCCCTTTACCATTAAATTAATCTAGAGTTCTCTTTTCTCTTCAGTAATTCTAAAGCTCTCTACAATATCTTTTTCTTTAATGTCTTCGTAATTTTCAATAGTTATACCACATTCATAGCCAGTTTTAACTTCTCTTACATCGTCTTTAAATCTTTTTAAAGCTTTAAATCCACCTGTGTAAACTACTACACCGTCTCTAATTACTCTAGCTTTTTCATTTCTATTGATTTGTCCATCAATTACAAAGCAACCAGCAACTTTTCCAGCACCTGTAATTTTGAATACACTTCTAACTTCAGCGTGTCCAGAAATTTCCTCTTTCTTAATTGGAGTCAACATTCCGCCTAAAATATTTTTTATATCATCTACAATATTATAAATAATTGAATAATATCTAATATCTATATCTTTGATTTTAGCCATTTCGACAGCATTAGTATTAGCTCTTACATTAAAACCAATAATTATTGCATTAGAAACTGATGCTAAATTTATATCTGATTCATTTATAGCACCTGTTGCTGAGTGAATTACATCTATCTCAACTTCATTTGTATTCAATTTTACGAGTGTTCCAACAATAGCTTCAATAGAACCATTTACATCGGCTTTTATAATTAACGGCAATAACTTGGCAGATTTTCCGCCAACAGTTTTTAACATTGAATCTAAACTCTTTACACTTCTCTTTGCAACTTTTGCTTCAAGTTCTTTTTGCGATCTATAAGCAATAATTTCTCTTGCTTCTCTTTCTTCTTTAACTACATAGAATTGATCTCCTGCAGTTGGCACAAAATCAAATCCTAAAACTTCAACAGCCATTGATGGATAAGCTTCTTTTTGAACCTTATGTTTATCATCAATCATTCTTTTAATTTTACCGTAAGAAGTTCCAGCAAGAACTAAATCTCCAACTTTTAAAATACCTTTTTGAACTAAAAGACTGGCTATAACACCCCTATTCTGATCTACTCTTCCTTCTATAACAGCACCAGCTGGTCTAACATCAATTGGTGCTTTCAAATCCATCATTTCGGCTTGTAATAAAATAGTTTCTTTTAATTTATCAAGGTTAATTCTTTGTTTAGCTGAAACTTCTACAGCCATAACCTCACCACCAAAATCTTCTGTGACAACATCATGTTGTAAAAGCTCTTGCTTTACTTTCATTGGATTAGCATCTGGTTTATCAATCTTATTTATAGCTAATATTATTGGAGCCTTAGCAGCCTTAGCATGATTTATAGCTTCAATAGTTTGATCTTGAACACCGTCATCAGCAGCAACCACTAACACAACGATATCAGTTATATTAGCACCTCGCATTCTCATTTCAGTAAAAGCTTCATGTCCCGGAGTATCAATAAATGTAATAAATTTTCCATTAGCAACTTCTATTCTTGAAGCACCAATATGTTGAGTAATACCACCAGATTCACCTTCAGCAACATGTGTAGATCTTATAGCATCAAGCAAGGATGTTTTTCCATGATCAACATGTCCCATAATTGTCACAACTGGAGCTATTGAAATAAATTCCTGTCCTTCTTGATTTTCACTTAATTTATTTTCAACATCATGCTCTGTTGTTCTTTTTTTAATAGTATGACCAAATTCAGTAACAATTAGTTCCGCTGTATCAGCATCAATTGTTTGATTAACTGTAACTGGCATGCCCATTGCAATTAATTTTTTAACAACATCAGCTCTTTTTTCATTCATTTTTTCAGCTAAATCACTAACCGTAATAAACTCTGGTAATTCAATTTCTTGAACAATTTTCTGATGCTCAACTTTTTGACTCCTGTCTTTATTCTTGAAAAAACCAGCTCTTCTTCTTTTTTTTCTACCAAAACCGCCTTCTTCCTCTTCTTCTCCAGCGATATAAGTATGAATATTTTTATTTTTTGAGTAATTATCTGCTTGAACTATTTTTTTATTATTTTGTTCTTCTTCATCAAAACCTTTTTCATGATTTTTTTTATAACCATCTTTTTTAAATGGAGTTTTAGGACTAAGATTGTTATTTTCAAATGCAGGTTTTTGCGTTGTATCTTTTTTAACAAATTCTTTTTTAGCTTCAAAATTATCTGAGGTTTCTTCAGTTTGAGTCTGATTACTTTTTCCTTTAGCATTAAATTTTCTTAACTCTTCTTCTTGTTTTCTTTTATTTTCAAGATCTCGCTTTGCCTTTTCTTCCTCTCTTTTAACTCTCTCATCTTCTTTCTGTTTTTGAACAAAAGAACTTAATAATTTATGAGTATCTATTTTTTCTACAGATTTAACAGCAGGAGTTATTGCTTCTACAATTTTTTCTTCTTTTTCTTCAATAACTTCTGATTTTATTTTGACATCTTCATTTTGTGTTTTTTCAACTTTTTCAAAATTAGGTTTCAAATTTCTCATATTAAGATTTTTAATTTGCCTTTCTTTAATCGCATCCATATTAAATGATGAATGTTTTAAGAAATCTTTTGCATTGCTGTCTTCGCTAACAGATTTATTTGACTTTATGTTTCCATTAAAAATTTTATTTTGTGCAATCGTTTCTATATTTTTCTTAATTTCAACATTACCCAAACCACTAAGCGTCAATGTTTTTCTTTTATTATCAGTACTCAAATTAATTTCCTTTCCTTAATTATTAAAAATAATTATTTATTTTGGTTTATTGTGCCTTTGAAAACTCAATAGCTCTATCTTGAATTTCTTTTGCAATATCTTCATTAAAGCCTTGAATTCTCGCTAATGTATCTATATCACTATTAGCAATAATTTCAACCGTGTTAAATCCTTCAGCTACCAATAACTGAGCGATAACTTCTTCAACATCCAATATTTCCATTAATTTGTCAGTATCTTCCTTGAATTCAGTCAATCTTCTAGTTTTTTCTTCTTCTTCGGTCATTACATCAATTTTAATACCAGTAATTTTTGAAGCAAGTTTAACATTTTGTCCACCTCTACCAATAGCCAAGCTTAATTGATCTTTTGGTAAAACAACATCAGCACTATTTTTATCTTCATTAAAAATTACTTTAATTGGCTTGGCTGGTGAAATTGCACTTACAATGTATTCTACTGTATTTTCTGACCATCTAATTACATCAATTTTTTCGCCTCTCAATTCGTTTGTAACAGCTTGAACTCTAACACCTCTAATACCAACACATGCACCAATTATATCAGAAGTTTCATTTCTTGAGAATACAGCAACTTTTGCTTTAGAACCTGGATCTCTTGCAATACCTCTTATTTCAATCAAACCATCATAAATTTCTGGAACCTCTTGTCTAAATAATTCAGCTAAGAACATATTATCAGTTCTAGACAAAAATATTTGAGCTCCTTTTTGTTCTTTCAAAACTTCTTTAATATAAGCTCTTATCCTATCTCCAACTCTAAATCTTTCACCTGGAATCATACCTTCATAAGTTAATAATGCTTCATATCCATCAATTTCAACAACTATATTTCTAATACCAATTTTTTTAATAGAACCATTAATTATAGTTCCGACTCTATCAATAAATTCATCGTATTCTTTATCTCTTTCAGCTTCTTTAATTTTTTTGATTATCTCATTTCTAGCTATTTGAACAACAACTCTATTTAAATCAATATTTGGTAATTCTAACCTAACAAAACCACCTATTTTAATTTCTTCTTCAGTTTCAACTTTACCTTTTTTTAAATCTGATTTTGCTTTAGTTATAGTAATTTGTTTTTTTGAATCAAATTCAGCTTCATTTTCAGCTTTATCCTCAACAATTTCCAATTTGTTATAAAGTGTGATTTTTCCAGTTTTTCTATCTAATTTACATTCAACCAATAAATCATGTCCATATTTTTTTCTAGCAGCTAATTTCAAACCTTCTTCCATAGCGCCTATAACACTCTCAACAGCTATATTTTTTTCTTGTGCTATTGTTTCAATAACAAATAAAATCTCCTTATTTCCACCGATTTCTGAATTTTTATTCATCTTCACCCTATTTTAATTTATAAAAAAACCAATTATTAAAAATAATTGGACTTGAAAAACCATAATCATGGTATGAGATTACATACTCATTTATTAAAAGCAAGCTATTTATACTAATTTATATTATGATGCACTTTAAGGTTTAAATACTGAAAACTCTTTTCTCTCACCATTCTCTCACTCCACTACTATCCAAGATAATTTTAATTTATTTAATGTTTTAAGTTTATTTTAATATATAGCCTTTCACATTTTAGTTGCAACATATCTCTCTTTTAAAGCTCTATCTAAATTCTCATAGAAATTATCACAATTTAATCTAAACTTTCTAATTAAATCTTTTAAAAAGTGCCAATAATGTTCT